>CALWYR010000213.1 GCA_944385805.1 uncultured Oscillospiraceae bacterium | reverse complement strand
AGCCTGCCGGAGCCAGACCCGGAGAGCGCCGACCTCATAGCGCGCGCCGTGCGCCCCTTCCGCGTGCCGGAGCTGTCCGGCGTGGAGCGGGAGCTGACCGCCGCCGAGCGCGGCACGGCCACGCACCTGGCGCTCAGGTACATAGCCCTCGCCACGGTGCACAGTCTCGTAGACGCTCGCGACGCCATAGACGCGCTGGTCTACTCCGGCGCGCTCTCCGCTCGCGAGGCACAGGCGGTCGACGCGAACAGTATCTACGCCCTCGCCGCCTCCGCCGCCGCGGACTGGGGCTGGGAATACCCACACGGGGACGCCGTGGGCCTGCCCAGCAAGGTCACAGCCACCGAGCTCAAGAGCCTGCCGGAGCCAGACCCGGAGAGCGCCGAGCTCCTCGAGCGCGCCGTGCGCCCCTTCCGCAAGCCCGACCTCGCCGGGGCCGAGCGCCGCCTCACCGCCGCCGAGCGCGGCACGGCCACGCACCTGGCCCTGCGCTACATAGACCTCGGCTCCGTGCGCTCGGCCCGCGACGCGCGCGAGGCAGTGGACGCGCTGGCCCTCGCCGGGCGGCTCTCGGTGCGCGAGGCCGCCGCCGTCGACGCTGGCAGCATCTACGCCCTGGCCGCGAGCGGCCTGGGACTGCGCATGGCGCGCGCAGAGCGGGTCTGGCGCGAGTTCTCCTTCTCGCTCCTGCGGCCGGCCGGCGAGCTGTTCGCCGGCGGCGGGGAGGACGAGATACTGCTCCAGGGCGTGGTGGACTGCTGCTTTGAAGAGGACGGCGCACTGGTGGTCGTGGACTACAAGACCGACCGCGTCACGGCGGAGGAGGCCCCGGAGCGTGCCGGGCGCTACCGCGAGCAGCTTATGGCCTATGCCTGGGCCATGGAGCGCATCACCGGCCTGCCCGTGCGCGAGCGCGTGCTCTATTTCCTCCACGCGCGGCGGGCCGTCGAGCTTTGAGGCGGCCGAAATTTGATTTTGCCCTTGACTCGCACAAGTGTTTGTAATATAATGGCCGCGACAATGTATACTATATCTGCGGGGCGCCCGCGCCCGGCAATTTTTTGAAAAGGAGAATCAGTATGGGCAACATCTCCATAGGCGAAAGGATAGACGGCCTGCTGCGCGAGCGCGGCATCTCCGGCTCCTGCATGAGCACCGACCTCGGCATGAGCCGCAGCTTCATGACCGAGCTGAGGAAGGGCCGCGCCAGGGGCATCAACGCGGACACCGCCTCCCGCATAGCCGACTACCTCGGCGTCTCCGTCGACTACCTGCTGGGCAAGAGCCCCACGCCGGATCTCTCCGACGACCCGATGGAAAAGGAGCTCGCCGGCTATCTCGAGGAGCTGCGCAACCGTCCCGAGCAGAGGATGCTCTTCTCCGCCACCCGCAAGGCCACCCGCGAGCAGATCGAGGCCATTGCGCACATGGTTGAGGAGATGCAGAAGGGCTGATGGCTTATCTGGAGGGCGCGGACTACTGGGTGCGGCTCGTAGAGTTCCCCAACATGGCCTCGCCCAGCGTGGCCGTCTCCAACGGGGACGGCACCTTTACGATTTATGTCAACTCGCTTTTCTCCGCGGAGAAGCGCGCCGAGGGCCTGCGCCACGAGCTGGAGCACTTAAACGGCGGGCACTTCTACCGCGACGACCTGCCGCTGGCCGAGCTGGAGGCCGCGGCGGACAGGCGCATAGCTCTCGCCCCGCCGGCACGCTCCGCCGCGCCCGCCGGCGGGCGGAGCATACCCTTTTACCGGGATGCTGGGGAGTTCCTCGAGGACTTCCTGCGCCGCGCCTCGCCGCGCAGCCTGGCGCTGCTGCGCGAGGCCGGGCTGCTGCCCGGAAACGAGCCGCCGGAGGAGTGATGAGGTAGTTTATGGATTCAAGACCTGTAGGCATATTTGATTCGGGCGTCGGCGGGCTCACCGCCGTCCGCTCCCTGCGCGCGCTGCTTCCCGCCGAGGACATCGTCTTCCTCGCGGATACGGCGCGCGTACCTTATGGAGGCCGCAGCGCGGCCGAGCTGCGCGGCATCGCCGCCGGGGACACGCGCTTCCTGAACGCCCTGGGCGCGAAGGCCGTGCTCGCCGCCTGCGGCACCGTGAGCTCCAACTGCCCGGAGACCGTCCTCGCCCTCGCGGCGGGGCCGGCCTGCGGCGTGGTAGCCGCGGCGGCGCGGGAGGCCGTGCGCGTGAGCCGCGGCGGGCGCATAGGCGTCGTCGCCACGGAGGCCACTGCCCGTGCGGGGGCCTTCGAGCGCGAAATCCTCGCCCTCGCCCCGGGCGCGAGGGTCATCACGCACGGCACGGCCGAGCTGGTGCCGCTGGCCGAGGCCGGGCGCACGGACGTGAACGACGCGGCCGTGCGCGGCGCGGTGCGCCGCGCGGCGGAGCCCTTCCGCGGCGAGGCGGACACGCTGATTCTCGGCTGCACCCACTTCCCGCTGCTGGCTGAGGCCTTCCGGCTCGAGCTGCCGGAGGCGGAGCTGGTGGACTCCGGCGCGGCCGGGGCGAAGGCCATGGCGGAGCTGCTGCGCGAGCGCGGCCTGCTCGCGCCCGAGGGGCGGCGCGGCGGCGCGGAATTCTTCGTCAGCGGCAGCCGGGAGGGCTTCGCGCGCGCGGCGGCGCTCTTCCTCCCCGGCGGCATAGACCCCGCCCGGGTGCACGGGGCCGACTTAACGCAGAAATAACTTGACATCCGCGAAAAGTGTGGTAGTATATTACCGTGCTATCACATTAGCAAAGTAAAGTGAAAGGCTGCGCTGACATGGACGAAATTCTCTCCCGGGAGGAGAGGCTGGTGCGCGAATTCCGCGCCCTCTGCTCCCGCTTCGGATACCGGCCCTACCGCATGAGCAAGTTCGAGGAGTACGACCTCTACGCTAACAATCGCGGGCTGCTCCCGCCGGGCGGGGTCATAACCTTCACCGACACAAACGGGCGGCTGATGGCGCTCAAGCCGGACGTCACGCTCTCAATTGCCAGGAACCTGGCCCCCGGCCCGGGCGGGAGCGTGCGCGTCTTCTATGACGAGAGCGTCTACCGCGCGCCCGACCGCCAGCTGGGCTTCCAGGAGATAACCCAGGCCGGGCTTGAGTACCTGGGCGAGGTTGACGCCTACGCCATGGGCGAGGTGGTCTTCCTCGCGCGCGAGAGCCTCGACGCGATTGGGCCGGGCGGCGTGCTCGACGTCACGCACGCGGGCTTCATAAACGGGCTCATCGGCGCGCTGGGCGTGAGCGAGGCCGCGCGAGGCGAGCTGCTGCGCTGCGTGTCGCAGAGGAACGCGCACGGGCTGCGCGCCGCCTGCGCCGCCGCCGGGGCCGCCGGCGCGCCGGTGGAGCGGCTTTGCCGCGCCGTGTCGCTCTACGGGCCGCTGAGCGAAAACCTCGCCGCGCTGGCGGAGATGTCCGTCAACAGCGAGACGGAGAACGCCGTGCGCACGCTGACGGAGCTCGCGGCGGTGCTGCGCGGCTTCGGCGCGCTCGGGCGCGTGAACCTGGACGCGGCGATAACCAGCGACACCGACTACTACGACGGCCTCGTCTTCAAGGGCTATATCCCCGGCGTGCCCGCGGCGGTGCTCTCCGGCGGGCGCTATGACCGCGTGCTCGAGCGGATGGGCCGCGGCGGCGGGGCCATAGGCTTCGCGCTCTACCTCAACCTGCTCGAACGGCTCTATGGGCGAGAGCCGGAGGAGTTCGCGGCGGACGTGCTGCTGCTGAGCGCGGGCGCGCCGCCGGAGGCGCTGGCCGCCGCGGCGAGGGCGCTCGCCGCCGGCGGCGGGAGCGTGCTGGTACAGCGCGCCGCGGGCAGCGCTCGCTGCCGCCGCACGGCGCGGCTCAACGACGAAGGGGGGCTCGAGTACCTTGACTGACACACTGGACATCGCCCTGCCCAAGGGCAGGCTGGGAGAAAAGGTCGTGAAGCTGCTCGGCGAGGCCGGCATGGGATGCGAGCTCGGCGAGGACAGCCGCAAGCTGGTGCTCGAGAGCGGCGACGGCAGCCTGCGCTTCTTCTGGGTCAAGCCCGCCGACGTGCCCATCTACGTCGAGCGCGGCGCGGCGGACGCCGGCGTCGCCGGCAAGGACGTGCTGCTGGAGCTGGGCGCGGACGTGTACGAGCTGCTCGACCTCGGCCTCGGCAAATGCCGCATGTGCGTCGCCGGCAGCCCCGGCGCGCTGGAGAGGCCGGGCGTGCTGCGCGTGGCCACGAAGTTCGTCAACATAGCCACGCGGCATTTCCAGAGCCGCGGCCGGGCGATAGATATAATCAAGCTCAACGGCTCGATCGAGCTCGCGCCCATACTGGGCCTCTCCGACGTGATAGTAGACATCGTCGAGACCGGAACCACCCTGCGCGAGAACAACCTCGCCGTGCTCGAGGAGATAATGCCCATCAGCGCGCGGCTCATCGCCAACAAGGCCGCCTTCCGCTTCAAGCATGAAAAGGTAGAGGCTCTTTGCGCCGCGCTCTCGCGGATACTGTAAGAGGAGGAAACAGGATGCTGAAGATACTTGTCCGGGGCGAGACGCCCGACGCCGAGCTCGTCCGCCGCGAGGCCGCCGCCCGCGACGTCTCCGGCGCCGTCGCCGACATAATCGCCGACGTGCGCCAGAACGGCGACGCCGCGCTCATGAAGTATAACGCCAAATTCGACCGCGCCGAGGGCGTCGCCCTCGAGGTCACGCCCGCCGAGCTGGACGCGGCCTACGCCGCAGTCGACCCCGAGCTCATAAGGGTCATGGAGCTCGCCGCGGAGAACATCCGCGAGTTCCACAGGCGCCAGCTCACGAGCGGCTACGTCATGAGCCGCGAAAACGGGGCCATACTCGGCCAGCGCGTGCTGCCGCTCGCGAGAGTGGGGCTCTACATCCCCGGCGGTACGGCGGCCTATCCCAGCAGCGTGCTGATGAACTGCGTGCCCGCGCGCATAGCCGGCGTGGGCGAGGTCGTCATGACCACCCCCGCCAGCGGCGGCGCGGTAAGCGACGTCATCCTCGCCGCGGCGAAGATAGCGGGCGTCGACCGCGTATTCCGCGTCGGCGGCGCGCAGGCCGTCGCCGCCCTCGCCTACGGCACCGAGACCATCCCGCAGGTGGACAAGATCGTCGGCCCGGGCAACGCCTTCGTCGCGGAGGCGAAGCGCCAGGTCTTCGGCCAGGCAGCGATAGACATGATAGCCGGGCCGAGCGAGATACTCATCGTCTCCGACGGGAAGTCCGACCCCGTCTGGATGGCCGCCGACCTCCTCAGCCAGGCCGAGCACGACCGCCTCGCCACCGCGATACTGATAACCGACAGCATGGAGCTCGCGAAGGCCGTGCAGGCCGAGGTCGAGCGCCAGCTCGCCGTCCTCCCGCGCGAGGAGATTGCCCGCGCCGCCATCGAGGCCAACGGCAAGATTATCGTCACCGCCAGCCTCGACGAGGCCGTGGAGATGGCCAACGCCGTCGCGCCCGAGCACCTCGAGCTCGCCGTGGACGAGCCCTTCGCCTTCCTAGGCAGGGTGCGCAACGCCGGCAGCATCTTCCTCGGCCGCCACTGCCCCGAGCCGCTGGGCGACTACCTCTCCGGCACCAACCACACCCTGCCGACCATGGGCACCGCCCGTTTTTCCAGCCCGCTCGGCGTCGAGGACTTCGTCAAGCGCTCGTATTTCAGCTACTACACGCCCGAGGCGCTCGAGGCCGTCGCGGACGCCGCCGCCCTCTTCGCCGACAGCGAGGGCCTGCACGGCCACGCCGTCAGCGCGACGGCCAGAAGGGCGGGCGGCGCGAAATGAGCCGCTTCATGAATCCGCGCTACGCGGAGCTCGAGGAGTACGTGCCCGGCGAACAGCCCGGGGGAGAGTTCATAAAACTGAACGCCAACGAAAACCCCTACCCGCCCAGCCCCGCCGTGCTGGAGGCCCT
Source organism: uncultured Oscillospiraceae bacterium (assembly GCA_944385805.1). Classification (GTDB taxonomy): domain Bacteria; phylum Bacillota; class Clostridia; order Oscillospirales; family Oscillospiraceae; genus Scatomorpha. The sequence goes on along the minus strand of CALWYR010000213.1, from coordinate 7,135 downwards.
GCGCGGCGCTGAGGGCTCGTCGCTCAACATGTACCCGGACGCCGCCTGCCGCGCGCTCGACGCCGCGCTTGCGGAGAGACTGGGCCTTGAGCCGGAGAATATCCTCTGCGCCAACGGCTCGGACGACATACTGAATTTCTGCTTCATGGCTTTTGGCGAAAACGGCGCGCTTTTCCCCGAGATAACCTACGGCTTCTACGAGGTCTTCTGCGCCCTGCACGGCATAGCGGAGCGCCGCGCGCCCATGCACGCGGGCCTCACGCTCGACCCGGCCGACTATTTTGACGCCGGCTGCCTCGTCGTCATAGCCAACCCCAACGCCCAGACCGGCGTGGAAATGCCGCTCGCGGGCGTGGAGGCGATAGTCAAAAATAACCCGGGAAACGTCGTCGTGGTAGACGAGGCCTACGTCGCCTTCGGCGGTACGAGCGCGCTGCCGCTCACGAAAAAATACCCCAACGTGCTGGTCGTGCGCACCTTCTCCAAGTCGCGCTCCATGGCGGGCGCGCGACTCGGCTTCGCCGCCGGCCCGGCGGAGCTGATAGCCGATTTGAAGAAGCTCAAATACTCGACGAACCCCTACTCCGTCAACCGCACGGCCCTCGCCGCCGGCGTCGCGGCGGTGAGGGATAATGACTATTACGAGGCAAACTGCGCCAAAATCGCCGAAACCCGCGATAAATTCGCCGAATCACTCAAAAATCGCGGCTGGGTCTTGACCGACTCCAAGGCCAACTTCGTCCTCGCTAAGCCCGCAAAGGGCGGGGCGAAGGATATGCAGGCCGCTCTCAAGGGCCACGGCTTCCTCGTGCGCTACCTCGGCGGCGCGCTGGCCGACTACCTCCGGATAACGATGGGCACACCCGAGCAGATGGAGGCCCTGCTCGCGGCGATAGATGGCTTGTAATCGGGCGTGAAAGCCCGGCGAACGCCGGGACGCGTGCCCCACACCGTAGGGGCGGGCGCGGAAGATAAGCCTCTACGGAGTGTGGGCGAGTGTTGCCCGATAAACCCACGCGCGTCCGTCCACCAACGCACGGCGCACCGGGGACGGTGCGCCCTACAAGGTGCTGGCCGGGAGCTTCCGCAGCGTGTACACGCCGGCCGTCAACAGACGGAAGGGCGTGTTTGCCGGAGTCCCGGCGGGGCCTCATGAGCCAAGTTAACCGCAACGTTTACACCTTTGGAAATTACCAAAGAAAGGATGACCCACCTTGCGCACATCCACGATAAACCGCAGGACCAGCGAGACGGACATCTCGCTCACCCTTTCCCTCGACGGCGGGGCGGCGGAGATTTCCACCGGCCTTGCGTTCTTCGACCACATGCTCGCGCAGCTCGCGCGCCACGGCGGGCTGGGGATTGCGCTCAAATGCTTGGGCGACCTCGAGGTCGACGGGCACCACACGGTCGAGGACGTGGGCCTCGCGCTCGGCGAGGCGCTGCGCGAGGCGCTGGGCGATAAGCGCGGCATCGAGCGCTACGGCCAGGCGATCGTCCCGATGGACGAGGCGCTCATACTCTGCGCCGTGGACCTCTCCGGCCGGCCCTGCCTGCGCTATACGGCGGAAATCCCCGCCGGGCGCGTCGGGGACTTCGACACGGAGCTCGCGCGCGAATTCATGCAGGCCTTTTGCAATTCCGGGATGTTCGCCCTGCACATCCGGCAGCTGGACGGAGTGAATTCGCACCACATCATCGAGGGCATGTTCAAGGCCCTCGCCCGCGCGCTGAAGGCCGCCGTGGCCGTCACGGGCGGGGAGCTGCCCAGCACCAAGGGGGTACTCTGATGACGGCCATCATCGACTACGGCGTCGGCAACCTCTTTTCGCTCAAGTGCTCGCTGGCCGCGATAGGCGAGCAGAGCCTCGTCACGGGCGAGAAGGAGGAAATCCTGCGCGCCGACCGCGTCATTCTGCCCGGCGTGGGGGCCTTCGCGGACGCGTATAAAAAGCTCTGTGATACCGGCATGGACGCCGCTGTTTACGCCGCCGCGGACGCGGGCAAGCCCCTGCTCGGCATCTGCCTCGGTATGCAGCTGCTCTTTGAGCGCAGCTACGAGTACGGCGAGCACCGCGGCCTGGGCCTCCTGAAGGGCGAGGTCGTCGGCATGACCGGGCGCGTCCCGGCCGGGCTCGACATCCCGCAGATAGGCTGGAACGCCCTGCGCAAGACAAAGGACAGCCGCATACTCGCGAACACGCCCGAGGGCGCGCACGTCTACTTCGTGCACAGCTACTACGCCGAGGGCTGCGGCGATTCACTCGCCGCCACAACCGAGTACGGCCTTGAGCTGACCGCCGCCGTGGAGCGCGATAAGGTCTGCGGCTGCCAGTTCCACCCCGAGAAGAGCGGACGCGCCGGGCTCGACATACTGCGCGCCTTCTGCGCGATGGAGGGCTGATATGCTGATATTTTCCGCAATTGACCTCTATGAGGGCAAAGCAGTCAGGTTATATAAAGGCGATTATTCCCGGATGACCGTCTACTCCGAGGACCCCGTGTCCGTCGCGCGAGACTTTGTCAGAAGCGGCGCCCGGCAGATACACATGGTGGACCTCGCCGGCGCAAGGGACGGCGGCATGCCCAACCTCGGCGTTGTGCGTGCGGTGGCAGAGGCCACCGGGGCCTTCATCGAGCTCGGCGGCGGCATCCGCGACATGGAGAGCGTGGAGCGCGCGCTCGCGGCGGGCGTCAGCCGCGTGATACTCGGCACCGCCGCTGTCAGCGACCCCGCCTTCCTCGAGGCCGCGGTGGCGAGGTTCGGCGGCAAAATAGCCGCCGGCTGCGACCTGAAGGACGGCCGGGTGGCCGTTAAGGGCTGGGTCGAGACTTCTGACGTGACGGCGGACGACTTCTTCGCGCGCATGGAGGCCCTGGGCGTGGACAACGTCATCTGCACCGACATAGCCCGCGACGGGGCCATGCGCGGGGCCAACGACGCGCTCTACCGCGAGATCATGGCCCGGCACCCGCGCGTCGCGCTCACGGCCTCCGGCGGCGTGAGCTCCATGGAGGACGTCCGGCGGCTCCGCGCGCTGGGGCTCTACGGCGCTATCATCGGAAAAGCGTACTATACCGGCGGCATTTCGCTCGCTGAAGCGGTGGAGGCGGCAAAATGATAACAAAACGCATAATTCCCTGCCTCGACGTGCGCGACGGCCGCGTGGTCAAGGGCGTGAATTTCGAGGGCCTGCGGGACGTCAACTCGCCCGTTGCCCTCGCCGAATACTACACGGAAAACGGCGCCGACGAGCTGGTCTTCTACGACATTACCGCCAGCGCCGAGGGCCGCGGCCTCTTCACGGACATCCTGCGCGAGACGGCCTCGAAGGTCTTCATCCCCCTCACCGTCGGCGGCGGGATAAACACGCTCGACGACTTCGACCGCGTGCTCAAGTGCGGCGCGGACAAGGTCAGCGTCAACTCCGGTGCGATAAAAAACCCTGCCCTTATCGGCGAGGCGGCCAAGCGCTACGGCGACCAGTGCGTGGTGCTGTCGGTTGACATAAAACGAGTGGACGGCGAGTTCCGCGTCTTCGCGCGCGGCGGCCGCGACGACACGGGCATGGAGGCGCTCGGCTGGATAGAGCGCTGCGTGGACGCCGGCGCGGGCGAGGTTGTGGTCAACAGCATCGACACCGACGGCGTCAAGGGCGGTTTCGACCTCGAGATGCTCGAGGCGGTCTGCGCGCGCGTGAGCGTGCCGGTGGTGGCCTCCGGCGGCGCGGGCTGCGCGGCGGACTTTATCGCGCTTTTTGAGCGCGTGCCGCGCGTGAGCGCCGCGCTCGCGGCGAGCATCTTCCACTTCGGCGAGGTAAGGATACCCGAGCTCAAGCAAACGCTGGCCGGAAACGGCATAAATGTGAGGTTATAAGATGGAAAACGTACTCGACAAGCTCAAATTTGACGCCCACGGGCTCATCCCCGCCGTGGTCATCGACGCCGACGGCGGAAAGCTGCTGATGGTGGCCTGGATGAACCGCGAGAGCCTTGAGATAACCCTGCGCGAGGGCTACACCTGCTTCTGGAGCCGGAGCCGCAAAGAGCTCTGGCGCAAGGGCGAGACCAGCGGAAACCGCCAGAAGGTCGTGAGCATAACCGCCGACTGCGACTTCGACACGCTCGAGGTCAGGGTGCACAAGCTCGGCCCCGCCTGCCACACGGGCGCGGAGAGCTGCTTCTTCAACGAGATAAAGCCCGGCGAGGAGCCGGAGCCCTTCTCCGTACAGGGGCTCTACGAGCTCCTGCTCGACCGCAGGGCCACGAGGCCGGAGGGCAGCTACACGAGCTATCTCTTCGAAAAGGGCCTCGACAAGATACTCAAAAAGGTCGGCGAGGAGTGCACCGAGGTGATTATCGCCGGCCACGCGCGCGACAAGCGCGAGACTGTCTACGAGCTCGCGGATTTGGCCTATCACGCGTTGGTGCTGATGGCCGAGCTGGGCATAACTCCCGGCGAGGTCGAAGACGAGCTGGCGAGCCGGCACATCATAGACCACAAGGTGAAGCAGGAAAAGATGACCTGACGTGAAAAGGGAGGGCGCCGCCCTCCCTTTTGCCGTTTTAAGTTCCGTGCCGCCGGCTTTTTGCTATTCGGATATATTGATGAGCTCGGTTGAGTCCTCGGTCAGGCGCTCGTCCAGGAGGCCGGCGGCCGCCAGGGCGGTGTCTATGCTCGTGAGGCAGGGGATGCCGCGCTTCACGGCCTCGTAGTGGAGCTCCACGTAGTCGCCCATTGTGTCGTCGTGGAGGGCGCCGGTGTATATGACGAGGCCGATGCCGGCGCGCTCGAGGAGGCCGCCTATGTCGGTCGTGCGCGTGACATGGCCGATGTCGAAGGCGTAGCGGCCCAGGGCGCGCACGGCGGCGGCGGTGTCCGGGGTGGCGTAGAGGTGCAGGCCCTCGCGGTCGAGGCGCTCGACGAGCGGGCCGATCTCGCCCAGCTGACGGTTTTCCACGCTCAGCAGCACGCCGCGCCGCTCCTCGACGTGGGCGGAGACGAAGCGGAAGCCCGCCGCCGTGAGGCCCTTGTAGAGCGCCTCGGTGAAGCTGCGGCCTATGCCCAGCACCTCGCCGGTGGACTTCATCTCCGGGCCAAGGAGGCTGTTGGCGTCGAGCAGCTTCTCAAAGCTGAAGACCGGCACCTTGACGCCCACGTACCCGGGCTGCGGCGCGAGCCCGTCGGGCAGGCCGAGGCTCTCCAGGCTCTCGCCCATCATCACCCTTGTGGCCGCGTCGGCCATGTGGAAGCCGCTTATCTTGCTCAGGTAGGGCACCGTGCGGCTGGCGCGGGGATTGACCTCGATGACATAGAGCTCGCCCTTATAGGTGAGGTACTGGATATTGACGAGCCCGCGGGTGCCAAGCGCTAAGGCCAGGGCCCGGGAGCACTCCACCACGCGCGCGGTCATGGTCCCGTCGAGGCTGTAGGGCGGGCAGACGGCTATCGAGTCGCCGGAGTGGATGCCGGCGCGCTCGATGTGCTCCATGATGCCGGGTATCAGGACGCGCTCGCCGTCGGAGATGACGTCGCACTCGAGCTCCGTGCCGGGCAGGTACTGGTCTATGAGCACGCTCGCGCCGTTGCCGGCGGTGATGATGAGCTCCATGTAGCGGCGCACGTCGGCCTCGTCGTGGGCGATGACCATGTTCTGGCCGCCTATGACGTAGCTGGGGCGCAGCAGCACGGGGTAGCCGAGCTCGTCCGCCGCGGCGATGGCCTCGCCGAGCGAGTGCACCGCCGCGCCGCGCGGGCGCTTGATTTTGAGCGACTCCAAAAGCGCGTCGAACTTCTCCCTGTCCTCGGCGAGGTCTATGCCCTCGGCGCTCGTGCCGAGTATCTTCACGCCGTGGTCGACGAGGTACTGCGCGAGGGAAATCGCGGTCTGCCCGCCGAAGGCGACGACCACGCCGACGGGCTTTTCCACCGCCAGCACGCCCATCACGTCCTCGGGGCAGAGGGGCTCGAAGTAGAGCCGCGAGGCCGTGTCGTAGTCGGTGGAGACGGTCTCGGGGTTGTTGTTGATTATGGCGACGTCGTAGCCCATGGCGCGCAGGGTGCTGACGCAGTGGACGCTGGAATAGTCGAATTCTATGCCCTGGCCTATGCGTATGGGCCCTGAGCCGAGCACGACGACGGTGGGCCGCTCCCCGCGGCGCTCGCGCGCGTCGCAGTGCTGTCCGCCGGGCACGGAGTAGAAGTAGGGAGTCCGGGCCTCGAACTCCGCGGCGCAGGTGTCGACCATCTTGTAGCTGAGCGGCTCCGCCGGCGGCGGCGTCTGGCCGGAGAGCTTTGCGATAAGCGCCTCCGTGTAGCCGAAGCGGCGGGCCCTTTCCACGTTTTCGGGCGTCAGGCCATTCGCTAGGTCGTTTTCCAGCTCCGCCATGCCGGTGAGCTTGGTGAGGAAGAACTCGTCTACCATGGTGAGCGCGTGCAGCTCCGCGACCGTATAGCCGGCCTTGAGCGCCTCGAAGAGGGTGAAGACGCGCATGTCGTCTATCTCGCGCAGGCGCATCTGCAGCGGGCGGGCGGCCGGTACGCGGCGGTTGAGGCTCTCCTCCTTTATCCCCGCGCCGCGTATTGCCTTCATGAGCGCGGCCTCGAAGGTGGGGGCGATGCTCATGACCTCGCCGGTGGCCTTCATCTGCGGGCCGAGGGAGCTGTCCGCGCCGTAGAACTTGTCGAAGGGCCAGCGCGGCAGCTTGCAGACCACGTAGTCGAGCGCGGGCTCGAAGCAGGCGTAGGTCTCGCCGGTGACCTCGTTTACTATCTCGTCGAGCGTGTAGCCCAGGGCGATCTTGGCGCTGACCTTGGCTATGGGGTAGCCGGTGGCCTTGCTGGCGAGGGCCGAGGAGCGGCTCACGCGGGGGTTGACCTCTATGACCGCGTACTCGAAGCTCTCGGGGTTGAGCGCGAACTGGCAGTTGCAGCCGCCCTCGATGCCGAGGGCGTTGATTATATCTATCGCCGCCGAGCGCAGCAGCTGATACTCACGGTCGGCCAGCGTCAGCGCGGGCGCGACGACGATGCTGTCGCCCGTGTGAACGCCGACGGGGTCGAAGTTCTCCATGGAGCATATCGTTATGACCGTGCCCGCGCTGTCGCGCATGACCTCGAACTCAATCTCCTTCC
>CALWYR010000212.1 GCA_944385805.1 uncultured Oscillospiraceae bacterium | reverse complement strand
AATGCGTCGGCGTCGAGTGCGACGAGTACGGCATGGTGCTCGAGGACGTGGAGCGCAAGATACAGGAGCTGCACCCCAAGTTCGTCTACGTCATCCCCACCTTCCAGAACCCGACCGGCAAGACCGTCCCGCTCGACAGGCGCAAAAACCTCGCCGAGCTCGGCAGCCGCTACGACGTGATAATCCTCGAGGACGACCCCTATCAGGAGCTCCGCTACAGCGGCGAGGCCCTGCCGCCCATTAAGTGCTTCGACAAGACCGGCCACACGGTCTACGCCAACAGCTTCTCCAAGATATTCTCCCCCGGCAGCCGTCTCGGCTTCTGCTATGCCAGCCGCGAGATAGTCTCCCGCCTCTTCGACGCCAAGACCGCCACCAACTCGCACACCTCCAACTTCGCTCAGGTCATATGCGCCGAGTTCTTCAACCGCGGCCTCTTCCCCGCCCACCTCGAAAAGCTCTGCGCCATCCACCGCGAACGGCGCGACGCGATGATGAGCTGCTTCGAGAAGTACATGCCCGAGGGCACGAAGTGGGTCTATCCCGACGGCGGCCTCTTCAGCTGGGTCGAGCTGCCCGGCGGCATCGACACCACCGAGCTGCTGCCCGAGGCCAACGCCGCCGGCATCCACTACATCGCGGGCGCAGGCTTCTACGTCCAGGGCGGCGGCATGGGCTCCAACGCCATGCGCGTGAGCTACGGCAACGTCACGCCCGAGAAGATAGAGACAGCCGTCCAGCGCCTCGCCGGCCTCGTCAAGAGCAAGCTTTAAGGATACAAAGGAGGAACAAGCATGAATCTTTGGAATGACCTCAAAAACTGGAAGGAAAACTGCAGCTTTGTGGAGCTCTCTCACGAGTTTTCTCCCCAGACTACGCACTGGTCGGGCTTCCCCGACATGAGCTCGGAGATGATTTTCGACTACCCCGACGGCTTCCGCGTCCACAAGGTGACCAGCGTCACCCAGTACGGCACGCACGTCGACGCCCCGGGCCACTTCGTCCCCGGCACCAGGATGCTCAACGAGATACGCGCCGACGAGCTGGTGCTGCCGCTCTGCGTCGTCGACCTCAGCGCCAAGGCCGCGGCGGACTGCGACTACGTCTTCACCGCCGAGGACTTCAAGGCCTGGGAGGCCGAGCACGGCCAGATACCCGCCGGCTGCTTCGTCGCCGCCCGCACCGACTGGAGCAAGCGCGAGAACCTCGACAACGCCGACGAGAGCGGCCAGAAGCACTACCCCGGCTGGGGCATGGACGCGCTCAAGTTCCTCGTCGAGGAGCGCAATGTCGCCGCCATAGGCCACGAGACCAGCGACACCGACGCCGCCGTCAGCTCCGTCAAGATAGGCTACGTGGGCGAGTACTACATCCTCGAGCAGGACCGCTACCAGATAGAGCTGCTCAAGAACCTCGACCAGTGCCCCGCCACCGGCGCGGTCATAATCTGCGGCTTCCCCCGCGGCGTTGACCTCACCGGCTACACCGCGCGCTGCATCGCCGTCTGCCCCAAGGAGTAAAAGCAAATTATAATAAATCAGCCGCGATTCGAGCGAATCGCGGCTGATTTTTGCCTTTTTAACCGCCGGCGAGGAAGGCCTCCACCTTGGGGCCGTCGGCGAGGCCCTTTTCGTAGAGCCTCTCCAGCGCCTCCCTGTCGCGGGTGAGGGTGTCCACGCCGCAGGTGTCGTCGGGCGAAATTATCACGCAGCGTCCCTCGAGGGCATAGCGCTGCGCGGCAAAGACGCCGGCGTTGTAGCGCGAGGCGCGCATGCGCAGCGCGCGGGCCGCGGCGGGGTACCTGGGGCGTATCATGCGGGCGAAGCGCTCGTCGTTGCCCGAGCGGCGCGGAACCGCCTCCGGCTTGGTGAGCAGCAGCACCACGCGCTCGCAGCCGAGCTCAAAGGCCCGCTCCACCGGCACGGGGTCCCCCAGTGCGCCGTCGTAGTAGAGCCGCCCCCGCACCGGGTAGGGCGGGCAGACGAAGGGCAGCGAGCAGGAGGCCTTGAGGACGTCGTAGCTGTCCTGCGCGAGGTCGTCCTTGGTGAAATATCGCGGCTCGCCGCTCTCGGCGTCCGCCGCCACGACGTATAGCTCCATGGGGTTGTCGCGCAGCGCCGCGTAGTCGAGCGGGTCCTCGCCGTCCGCGTTGCTGAGCGTGCTGTAGGGGTAGTCCATGTTGATATACGAGCCGGATTTGAGAAAGTCGCCCATGCCCATGTACTCGCGGCGGAAGGAGTAGTCTGTGTAGAAGCGGTAGTTGCGCCCGCGCTGGTGCGCGGCAAAGGAGGCCAGGTTGGCGCTGCCCGCCGAGATGCCGATGCCGAGGTCGAAGCTTATCCCCCTGTCCATGCAGTAGTCCAGCACGCCGGCCGCGTATATGCCGCGCAGTCCGCCGCCGACGTCTATGATGCCAGTTTTCATCTTTGCGCCTCTCTTCAGTGTTCTTACTCTTGAATTATAGTGCCGCCCGGCGCAATAGTAAAGCCGCAATATGTTGGCGGCTGGGGCTTTTTGGCCAATTTCACCCATATTTTGCCGCGGTTTTACCTTCCCTTGATTGTCCGCCCCCGGCGGCTTGTTATATGATAGGGGCGAAAGGAGGCGGAAAAAATGCTAATTTTCCTTGCCGCGGCGGCCCTGGCGCTGCTGACGGCGTACTGGATTATCCGCTCGCGCGGCAAGCGCCCCCGCGAGGACGGAGCCGTGCCCGTGCTCGCGGAGGTGGTCGCGGTGGAGACCAAGTCCCGCGACACCGCCGACGGGCTCCGCAACAGCCCGGCGGTGCTGCTGACGCTGGAGTTCAGCTTCGACGGCGCAGGGCTGCGGCGTCAGCTTGAGTGGCAGCACGGGCGCGCCGTAAAGCCCGGCGACAAGCTGCCCCTCCTCTACGAGCCGCTGACGGGCCGGCTGCGCATGGAGGCGCTCAGCCCCCGCCGCGTCGGCCTTGCCTTTGCAGCGCCGGCGGCCGCCGTGCTCGCGGCGCTGCTGGCCTGGCTTATCTGGCCCGGCGTATCCGAGCTGCTCGCCGGCGAGTACGAGCTCAGCGAACGCGGCGGCGGCATTCTCGTCCCCGCCCTGCTCGGCGCTTCAGGCGTCTTCCTGCTCGTCGTGGGGATACGCAGCCTCTTGCGGTACAGCGCCCTCAAAAGGCGGGTGGAAAAGGGCGAGCTGCAGGCTGTGCCCGCCGCCTTCCTCGGCTACCATGTCGTCGCCGGCGACGAGGACGACGAGTTCCACTACCCCGTTTACCTGTACCGCGAGGGCGGCGAGGAGCGGCGCTTTACCTCCGGCCTGGCCAGCCGCAGGCCGCTCGAGCCCGGCCAGGAGGTGACGCTCTACCGCGACCCGCGCAGCGGTAAAATCTACGAGCCGCCCGGCGGGGCCTCCCCCATGCGCAGCTACGGCAGGGTCGCTGTCGGCATGGCCGTGTTCCTCTTCGCCTTCGTCCTGATTTCCCTCTTCGGCCGCTGAGCCCGAAGCCGCGGAACAGGCAGACGGCGTCCGCAAGGCCGCTTGAATTAGCGGCCTTAGCCTCGCCTATCCCCGTCCCCGCCGCTGCCACAGCGCCCGCGCTCATAAGGCCGTTTAATTTAAATGTTGTCTGGCTTTTGGGGGCGCTTCATACCTCCGGAGGGGTTTTGAGCATGTTGGGCATTGTACGCAAGCCGACTTGATATTTTAGCGTAATTATGCTAAAATACTTTCGGGAGGTTGACGCCATGAAAATGATTAGACCGGTTTCGGATTTGCGCAACAACTTTGCCGATATTTCCAAGACGGTGCATGAGACCGGGCAGCCCGTATTCCTGACCAAAAACGGCTACGGGGACATGGTTGTACTAAGCATGGAGGCCTATGAAAACCTCCAGTTTGAGAGCGAAGTCTATTTCAAGCTCAGGGAAGCCGAGCTTGAGGCCGAGATGACCGGCAAGCGCTGCTCGTCCAAGGAAGTATTGAAGGCGATGAAGGAGGCTGCGAGTGGAATCGCGTGAGTACGGCCTGGAATTCCTTCCGTCTGCGACGCGCGATATGGTTGAGATAGCTCGATACATTGCAGTTGAGCTCAAGAACCCCATTGCCGCAAACAATACCGCCGGTGAACTTGTCGAGGCGGCAGAAAACATACCGGGTTTTCCCTACGCCAACCCGGCGTATATCCCAATACGCCCGTTAAAGCACGAGTACCGCAAGCTGATAGCGAAGAACTGTATTATGCTGTACCGGGTGGACGAAGCGCGCAAGCTGGTCACAGTGTCCCGCGTGGTCTTCGCGAGGCGGGATTACGATAGGGCTTTGGAATGATTGGATAATCTGTATAATCGAGCAAAAGCACCCCGGCCGGGGTGCTTTTTTCGTGCTTAAATTAAAGCATGAGCTCTATATGGGCACAGAGCGCGCCGGAAGCGCTTAGCACATGCAAAGCCTGAGCCCGGCCGGGGCTGCGGGCAATATGCCGCGCTGAGAATTCACAGCAGCTTTACAAACTGCCCCGGCAATCTTCAGCTTCGTTTCAGCTTCGCGTTGTACAATGGCCGCAGCGACTACGCAAGGAGGCATTGTATGCTGCAAGTTGAAAACCTCACCAAGCGCTACGGCGCGGTTTTGGCGGTGGACGGCCTGAGCTTCGAGATAGCGGGCGCGGGGGTCTACGGCTTCCTCGGCCCTAACGGCGCGGGCAAGAGCACCACCATGAACATCATGACCGGCTGCCTCTCCGCCACGGCGGGGACGGTGAAAATCTCGGGCTACGACATCTACGAAAACCCGCGCGAGGCCAAAAAACGCGTCGGCTATCTCCCCGAGCAGCCGCCGCTCTACCTCGGCGAGACGCCGGAGGAGTATCTGCGCTTCGTCGGCGAGGCCAAGGGCGTGCGCGGCGCGGAATTGAAGCGGCAGATCGCCGCCGTCATCGACGAGACGGGCATCGGGGATATGCGCCGCCGCCGCATAAGCGCGCTCAGCAAGGGCTACCGGCAGCGCGTCGGCATAGCGCAGGCCCTGCTCGGCGAGCCGGACACGGTCATTTTGGACGAACCCACCGTCGGCCTCGACCCCATACAGATACTCGAGATACGCGCCCTCATCGCCCAACTCGGCGAGAGCCGCACCGTGCTCATATCCTCGCACATCCTCTCCGAGGTGCAGACGATGTGCAGCAAGATACTCATCATCTCCCACGGCAGGCTCGTCGCCTTCGACGCGCCGGACGCGCTCGAGGCGCGGCTCGCCTCTCCCGGCGAGATAAGCGTCACCGCGGAGACGGACGCCGCGGACGCGAAGGCGCTCATAGCGGAGATACCGGGCATAGCGGGCGTCACGGTCGTGTCGGACAGCCCCGAGCGCTGCCGGCTCACGGTCGAGGCCGGCGGCGGGGACATCTACGCGCTCTCGAAGAAAATCTTCCTCGCCTTCGCCGGGAGCGGCGCCGCCCTCTGCGAGCTCGGCGTGAAGAAGGCGAGTTTGGAGGAGATCTTCCTCGAGCTCACGGAAAAGGAGCCGGAAACCGTCGTCGGAGAGGAGGCTGAAAGCGCATGACCGCCATATTCACTCACGAGCTCAGGAGCTATTTCCACACGCTGACCGCCTGGCTCTTCGCGGCCTTCCTGCTCTGCTTCGTCGGCATAGGCGCAATGCTCTACAACATACAGGCGGCGGTGAGCAATTTTGAGTACGTCCTCAGCTTCGGCTGCCTCGTGTTCGTCGTCATTGTCCCCATACTCACCATGCGCGTGCTGGCCGAAGAGCGGCGACAGAAGACCGACCAGCTTTTGTACTCCCTGCCCGTCTCCACGGTGGAGGTCGTGCTGGGTAAGTACGCGGCGCTCATCGTGCTCTACCTCGTGCCGCTCGCCATCATCTGCGTCTACCCGCTCATCTTCGCGCGCTTCGGCGAGGTGTATCTGCCTACGAGCTACGGCAGCATCTTCGCCTTCTTCCTGCTGGGCGCGGCGCTGCTGGCCGTGGGGATGTTCGTCTCCTCGCTCACGGAGAATCAGGGCCTCGCCGCGGGCGTGGGCATCGCGCTCATACTCTTCAACTACTACTCCGTCAGCCTCTCGGAGTACGTCTCCACCAGCCCTGTTGGCAGCGTCATAGCCCTGCTCGTCCTCATATGCGCGCTGGGGCTCATAATAAAATACCTCACCGGCTCGGGCGCGCTGGGCTACTGGGCGGCGCTTATTCTCGCCTTCGCCGTGGCCGTTACCTACATAGTCAGCGGCGAGGCGCTCGAGGGCCTGCTGCCGGAGATTATGTCGGCGCTCTCGCTCTTTGAGCGCTTCTACGTCTTTGTGAACGGCGTCTTCGACCTCAAGGCCGTGGTGTTTTACCTGAGCGTCACGGGCTTCTTCCTCTTTTTGACAGTGCAGTCGCTGGAGAAAAGGAGGTACAACTGATGAAAAAGCCCCGTTTTGACCCCACTGGCGCTATACGCGGCGGCGCGTACAGCGTCGTCATCACCGCCGTGGTGCTGGCCATACTCATAGCCGTCAACATCGCGGTCTCCGCCCTGCCCGCGAGCGCCGCGGAGTACGACATCTCCGCGAGCAAGCTCTACTCCGTCACCAGCAACACCAAGAGCGTCGTCGGCGCGCTGACGGAGGATGTCACGATTTACTGGATAGTCCAGGCCGACCAGGAGGACGCGGTCATAGAAAAGCTGCTCGAGCGCTATGAGGGCCTCTCCGAGCACATCACCGTCGAGAAGCGCAACCCGGACGTCTACCCGACCTTCGCCGAGGAGTACATCGACGAGGACGACACGGTGTATAATAACTCCCTCGTCGTCGAGTGCGGCGAGCGCAGCCGCTACATACCCTATACGGACATCTATATTACCGACGCGAGCATGTACTCCTACTACTACTCCACCAGCTTCGACGGTGAAGGCGCCATCACCTCCGCCATCGACTACGTCACGAACCCCGACCAGCCCGCGGCCTATACGCTGACCGGCCACGGCGAGGAAGCTCTCCCCGCCACCTTCGCCGACAGCCTCGAGAAGGAGAACATCACGGTCACGGAGCTGAGCCTCCTCAACACCGACGAGATACCCGAGGACGCGGACCTGCTTATAATCTACTCCCCGCAGAGCGATATCTCCGGGGACGAGGCGGAAATCCTCTCTGGCTACGTCGCCTCCGGCGGCAGGCTGCTCGTCATGGCCGGGCCGGTGGAGGACGCGGAGCTCACGAACCTCTACTCCATCCTCGAGCCCTACGGCGTGACGCCGGTTGAGGGCGTCGTGGTCGAGGGCGACAGGGCGCACTACGCGCTGACCAGCCCCGCCGCGCTCATGCCGGACATGGGCGAGAGCGAGATTACCGACGCGCTCATCGAGGAGGGCTACTACATCGTCATGCCCATCGCCGCCGGCCTCGAGGTAGGCGAAAACTCGACGGACGCCGCGGTCACAAGCCTGCTCACAACCTCGGACGCCGCCTTCAGCAAGCTCTCGGGCTACGACATGAGCACCTACGAGAAGGAGGACGGCGACATCGACGGGCCCTTTAGCCTCGGCGTGCAGATAACCTATGAAGACGGCGGCGGGATAGTCTGGTTCAGCTCATCGAGCTACCTCAGCGACCTCTACAACGCCTATTCCTCCGGCGCGAACAACGACCTCACCATGAACGCCGTCTCGTCGCTCGTCGGCGAGAGCGAGGCCATGAGCATCCGCAGCAAGTCCCTCAACTACAACTACCTCACGATAAGCGGCTCGACCGCCGGGCTATTGAAGTTCGTCATGATAGGGCTGATACCGCTGGCCTTCCTCGGCGCGGGCGTCGCCGTGGTGATAAGGAGAAGGAGGCTTTTGAAATGAAGCGAAAGACGAGACTCATAGCGCTCTGCTGCGTGCTGCTCGCAGCCGTCGGCGCGGCGGTGGGAGTAAGCCTGTATCAGAAAGAGGCCGAGCGGATAGCCGAGAGCGGCGAGGTGGTCTTTGAGCTGCCCGTTGACGAGGTGACCGCGCTCAGTTGGGAGTACACGGACGACGAGGGCGAGGCCGTCTCCCTCGCCTTCACCAACGACGGCGGCTGGACCTGTGACGGCGACGCCGCCTTTCCCGTGGACAGCGAGGCCATCGCGGAGCTTTTGGACTACTTCGCGGCCATGCCGGCGGCCTTCGTCATAGAGGACGTCACGGACTACGGCCAGTACGGCCTTGATGACCCGCTCTGCACTATAGACATCGCCGCCGGTGACGTGGAATACGAGATAGCCCTCGGCAACTACAGCGAGCTCGACTACCAGCGCTATCTCAGCTTCGGCGACGGGAAGGTCTACCTCGTAAACGACGACCCGATGGAGCTATATAAAATAACGCTCGACGACCTCATGCTGGACGATGTCATCCCAACCTTCGCCGACGTGGAGCGCGTGGAGTTCTCCGGCGCGGAGAATTACGCGGTCGAGCGCGACGAGGACGGCCCGAGCTATCGCGAAGACGACGTCTATTACACCGAAGACGGCGAGGCGCTGGACACGGACAGCGTCAACAGCTATGTGAGCTATATCTCCGCCCTCGCGCTCGGGGACTACTATACCTACAACGCGACGGACGAGGATCTCGCCGAGACCGGCCTCGATTCGCCCGAGCTGACCGTCACGATAGACTACCCCGAGTCGAGCGAGGAGGACGCGGAGATACTCGCGTTCACGATCGCCTTCTCCCGCGGCGCCGAGGACAAGCTCACGGACTGGGATGAGGTGCTCGAGGCCATGGAGGCCGATGAGGAATCCGAGGACGCCGCTGAGAGCGGCGAGCCCACGGACGAGGACGCCGTCGCCTACCTGCGCGTGGGCGAGAGCGCGATAATCTACGAGATAAGCTATGACACTTTCAAGGCCCTCATGGCCTGCGCCTACGACGACCTCAGGCACACTGAGCTCTTCCCGGCGGAGACGGAGGACATAGCGAGCCTGAGCTTCACGCTCGACGGCGAGACCTACGAATTCAGCACCACGCCGCCCGAGGACGATGATACCGAGGACGACGAGGACGAGGACGCCGTGCGCTGGTACTATGACGGCGAGCGGATAGACATCGCGGAGGTCGAGGCGGCCATAAGCGGCCTCACGGTCAGCCGCTTCGCTAAGGACACCGGCTCCGGCGCGACAGAGATAAGCTTCACCGCCGCGCTCACAGGCGGCGAGAGCATAAAAGCGCGCCTCTGTCGCGCGGACGGCGAGAGCTGCCTCGCCCAGGTCGACGGCGAGAGCATAGGCTACGTGCCGAGAAGTGAGGTCGTGGATTTGATAGAGGCCGTAAACGCGATAGTGCTGGGATAAAAAGCCTCGCTTAAGTTTCGCCGCCATGCGGCGAAAGAAATGAAGTCCATTTTCTCGCGAAGCGAAGTGTGAAAAAATGACCGGTCACTCGGACCGGTCATTTTCTTTGCGCGCAGCGAAGCGCCGGCCCTCATCGCCCGAAGGGCGGGAGGCCCTATTGCCTGAAAAGGCCGTCGAGGCCTTTTCAGGCAGTCTTATACCCTCGGCAGCTCGGCGGTGAAGCTGTTCCAGCCGTTTGCGCTCTCGCAGCGGATACGGCCGCGGGCGCGCTTTACTGTGCTCTCGGCTATGGCGAGGCCGAGGCCGAAGCCGGGGCTCTGCTTGTGCCGCGGCGCGCGGTAGAAGCGCTTGAAGATATTTTCGAGCTCCGCGGCCTCCAATGGCTCGCCCTCGTCGGCGACCGTGAGGGCGCAGCGGCGCTGGCTCAGCGCTTTGAGCGTGACGGTGATTTTCCCGCCCGGGCGGGAGTATTTGACGGCGTTATCGAGCAGTATCTCCGCGAGCCGCGTGAACTCGGCGGCGTCGCCGCGCGCGCTCAGGCCGGGCTCTATTGCGCTTTCGAGCTCGCGGCCGTTTTCGAAGCAGAGCGGCTCGAACTCCATGACGGCGGATTCAATGGCGGCGCTCAGATCGCATGGCGCGTTTTTTGCCCCTTCGCCCTCGTTTTCCGCCCGCGCGAGGGTCAGGAGCTGCTCTATGAGCGCCTTCATGCGCCCGGCGGCGGAGCGTATATGCTCCGTCTGCGGCGAGGGCGGGGCGAGCTCGGCGCTCGTCATGATAACGGTCAGCGGCGTCTTGAGCTCGTGCGAGGCG
>CALWYR010000211.1 GCA_944385805.1 uncultured Oscillospiraceae bacterium | reverse complement strand
CTCCAACCGCACCTGGAAGCCCAACGTTAAGCGCGTCAAGGCCATCGTGGACGGCAGCCCCAAGCACGTCTACGCCTGCACCCGCTGCCTGCGCAGCGGAAAGGTCACCCGCGCGGTGTGAGCCGCGCCACGCAGCCTAAGCCGCGCCGGGAAGGGATCTCATCCCACCCGGCGCGGCTTTGCTTTTTCCCGCGGCCCTACCTGATGGCCTCGGTGATGTTGTCGGCGAGCTCGCCCGCGGCCTTGAGCGCCTTGGCGATAACGTTGTCGCCCTTTTTCTTCGGCGTCATCAGCATGGCCATCGAAGCGCCGATAGCCATGCCCATGCCCACGCCCTTGAGGAAGGAGCGGGAGTCCATACTGTTCACGCGCATACGCCTCCTTTGGAGTTTTCACAATAAGTGTGCGCCGGCGGCGGAGATTTTATGATTTGCCCGCGGCGGTAATTTGTGTTATAATCTTTTTCTGAAAATCCAGCCGCAGCGATGGCAGGCTCAATATAAAAATTTACCGGAGGACACTGTAATGCCATACAAAGTGCTCGCCGTCGGCGACACCGTCGGTTCGCCCGGAATTGAATATCTCCAGCGGCGATTGCGCGGCATCCGCCGCGAGCTGGGCGCGGACTTCATCTGCGTCAACGGCGAAAACGCCAACGTCGTCGGCTGCACGCCGCGGCAGGCGGACGCCATCCTGGGCGCGGGCGCGGACTGCGTCACGCTCGGCAACCACACCTGGACGCGCTGGGAGCTCCAGCCCTATCTGGACGAGGAGCTGCGCGTCATACGCCCGGCCAACTACGCGCCCCAGTGCCCGGGCCGCGGCGTCGCGGTCTTCGATACGCCGGCGGGCGCGGTGGCGGTCATCAACCTCATCGGCCGCTTCACGCTCGACCCCAACACTGATAACCCCTTCCTCACCGTCGACGCCCTGCTCGAGGGGCTGGACGCGAAGCTGGTGCTGGTGGACTTCCACGCCGAGGGCACCAGCGAGAAGACGGCGATGGGCTACTACCTCGACGGGCGCGTGAGCGCCGTCTGGGGCACGCACACGCATGTGCAGACCTCGGACGCGCGCGTGCTGCCTAACGGCACTGGCTACATCACCGACCTCGGCATGACCGGCCCGGCGGAGAGCTGCATCGGCATAAAGCCCGAGCAGAGCATCGGCAAGTTCCTCGGCGACGTGCCGCGCCGCTATGAGTACGCGCCCGGCCCCGCCAAGCTGGAGGGCGCGCTCTTCACCCTCGACGAGGCCACGGGCAGGTGCCTGGATGCGAAGGCGGTGAGGTACGTATGATACGCATACTCCACGCCGCCGACCTGCACCTCGACTCCCCCTTCGACGCGCTCAGCGAGGAGAAGGCGGCGCAGCGCCGCCGCGAGCAGCGCGAGCTGCTGCGCTCCCTCGCCTCCATACGCGCGGAGAACGGCTGCGACCTCGTGCTGCTCTCCGGCGACCTCTTTGACAGCGACGCCGCCTGGGCGGAGACGGAGGAGCTGCTGAGCCTGACGCTCTCGGAGCTGGCCGTGCCGGTCTTCATCGCGCCCGGCAACCATGACTATTTCCGCTCCAGAGGGCGCTGGACGCGCCTGCGCCTGCCCGAGAACGCGCGCGTCTTCTCCTCGCCGGACTTCAGCTGCGAGGTGCTCAACGACATGGGCGTGCGCGTCTGGGGCGCGGCCTTTACCGATACCTACTGCGCCGGAAAGCTCGCCGAGCTGCGCATACCGCGCGCCGACGACTTCATCGACCTCGTCTGCGTCCACGGCGAGGTGGGCGTGCCCGGCTCGCGCTACAACCCCATCAGCGAGCGCGAGCTCGCCGGCACCAAGGCGGACTACGTCGCTCTGGGCCACAACCACAGCTTTTCCGGGCTCAGGAAGGCCGGCGGCACCTATTACGCCTGGCCCGGCTGCCCGGAGGGCCGCGGCTTCGACGAGTGCGGCGAGAAGGGCGTGCTGCTCGTCGACATCGACGCGCCCGGCAAGGTCCGGGCCCGCTTCCTGCCCACGGCGGCGCGCCGCTACGAAAGGCTCAGCGTCGGCGCGGGGGAGCTCGACGGCTTCCGCCTGCCCGCCGGGTCGGAGCGCAACATCTACGAGCTCACCGTCACCGGCGAGACGGACAGCGCGCCCGACCTGGCCGCGCTGCGCCGCGCGCTGGAGGGGCAGTGCTTCGCGCTGAGGCTGCGCGACGCCACGCGCATCCGCCGCGACGTCTGGGAGCGCGCCGGCGAGGACAGCCTGCGCGGCGTCTTCCTGCGCATGCTGCGCGAAAAATACGACAGCGCGCGCACGGACGCGGAGCGCGAGGAGATAACCCGGGCCGCGCGCTGGGGCCTCGCGGCCATAGACGGCAGAGAGGAGGCGGAGCCGCTTGGTAATACATAAGCTCACGGCCCACTTCGGCTGTCTCGAGGGCGACTCCCTCGAGCTGCGGGAGGGCTTCAACATCATCAACGCCCCCAACGAGAGCGGCAAGAGCACCTGGTGCGCCTTCATCCGGGCCATGCTCTACGGCGTCGACAGCGCCGAGCGCGCCAAAAAGGGCTCGCTGCCGGACAAGACACGCTTCGCGCCCTGGACTGGCTCGCCCATGTCCGGCACGATGGAGATAAGCCACGGCGGGCGCGAAATAACCCTCTCGCGCTCAACCAGGGCCGCCAACGCGCCCATGCGCGTATTTTCCGCCACATATACCGGCACCGCCGACCCCGTGCCCGGCCTGGACGGGAGCAGCGCCGGCGAGTACCTCACCGGCGCTAGCCGCGAGGTCTTCTGCTCCAGCGCCTTCATCGGCCAGGGCGCGGCGGCGGTCACCGGCTCGGCCGAGCTCGAGCGGCGCATAGCCAGCGTCGTCTCCTCCGGCGAGGAGGAGGTCTCCGCCAGCGAGGCCGACGAGCGCCTGCGCGCCTGGCTGCGCAGGCGCCGCTGGAACCGCCGCGGCGCGATACCCGAGCTCGAGCGCGAGATAGCCGCCGGCGAGGAGACACTGCGCCGCGTGGCCGACACCGTCGCCGAGCGCGACCGGGCGCGCGCCGAGCTCGAGCGCTGCGGCGCGAACGTCGAGCGCCTCTCCGCCCGGCTCAGGGCCGCGCAGGAAGACGAGCGCAGCTCCGCGCGCGAAAGCTTCGAGCGCTCCGGCGAGCGCGTGGACGAGCTCGAGCGGGAGTATTCCCGGGCCGTAAAGGACGCGGCCGCGCGGGCGGCCGAGGCCCGGGGCGGCGTATTCGAGGGCATGAGCGCCGAAGAGGCCGCGCAGCTTGCCGAAAGCGAGTGCGAGCGCGCCGGGCGGCTCAAAAGCGCCGGCGAGGCCAAGCCCAGCCCGCTCTGGTCGGGCGTCTGCGCCGCGCTCGCGGTGCTCTTCGCCGTGCTCGCCATAGCCGTGAGCCCGTTTGCGCTCATCGGCACGGCCCTGTTCGCGGCTCTCGCCGCCTGGCGGTACGGCAAATACTCCGGCGCGAAAAAGGCCGCGGCCGCCGCGATGG
>CALWYR010000210.1 GCA_944385805.1 uncultured Oscillospiraceae bacterium | reverse complement strand
AAGCGCTCCACGCGCGCGGCGCTCTCGTCCACGCAGGCCTCGTCGAGCTCGCCGCGCCGCGCGGCCCTCTCCGCCTCGCGCTCCATATAGGCGCTGCCGCCGGGCATGGAGAGGTCGCAGCCGGCCTCAAAGGCGCGCAGGCGGTCGCTGAGCGCGCCCCAGTCGGTGATGACGAGGCCGTCGAAGCCCCACTCCCCGCGCAGCAGCTCGGTCAACAGCCAGCTGTTGTCGCTGCAATAGACGCCGTTGATTTTGTTATAGGCGCACATCACGGCACCGGGGCGGCCCTCCCTCACGGCTATCTCAAAGCCGCGCAGGTATATCTCGCGCAGCGTGCGCTCGTCGACGACGCTGTCGGAGAGGAAGCGCTCGCGCTCCTGCGAGTTGACGGCGAAGTGCTTGGGGCAGGCGCAGACGCCCTCCGCCTCCAGGCCGCGGATAAACCCGGCGGCCAGCCTGCCGGCCAGCAGCGGGTCCTCGCTGAAGTACTCGAAATTGCGTCCGCCGAGGGGCGAGCGCTTGATATTCACGCCCGGGCCCAGCACGCAGCCCACGCCGCAGCTGAGGGCCTCGCGCGCGACGGCGCGGCCTATCTCCTCAGCCAGGTCCGGGTCCCAGGCCGCGGCCACGCTCAGCTCGGCCGGGAAGCAGGTCGCCGCCCGCGCGGGCTGGACGCCCAGCATGCCGAAGCCGCCGCTCCCGCTCTCCTGGTAGCGCAGCCCGTGCGGCCCGTCGCACATCACGGCGGAGGGAATGCCGTATTTCTCAAAGCTCTTGGTGCGCCAGAAGCTCGCCCCCGAGCAGAGGCGTATCCTGTCGCGCAGCGGCATGCTGCCGCTGGTCAGCTGCTCTTTCAATCGCTCTCCCCCTTCCGGGTTATTGCGCCCATTATACCGCCCCGCGCCGCCGGAGGCAAGCGCCGCAAAAAAATAAGCTCCCCCGCCGGGGGAGCTTTTGCGTCTTCAAATCTTCGTGCCCGCGATGAAGGCGTCGGCCACTACCCCGCCCAGGGCGCGGTAGGTGCTGTGCACGGGGTCGAAGCTGACCGGGCGCAGCCTGTCGGGGTCTATCTCGCCCTTTTCATCGAGTATGCTCTCGTCGGCGCAGACGTTGACTATCTCGCCCACCAGGCGGCAGCTATCCGGGTCGTAGCTCACAAGCCTGCACTCAACCGCCATGGGCAGCTCGGAGATGAGCGGGGCGTTGACGTGCGGGGCCTTCACCGCGTGCAGGCCGCAGGCGGCCAGCTTGTCCGGCTCGTCGTTGCCGGAGACCACGCCGAGGTAGTCGCACTCGGCCAGGTACCGCTCCGTCGCCATGCTGACGGTGAAAGCTCCGCAGACGGCGAAATTCGCCGCGCTCTTGTGCTCGGCGGCGACGCAGACGCTAAGCTCGGTGTCGTCGCTGATGCCGCCCCAGGCGGCGCACATGGCGTTGGGACGCCCTGCGGCGTCGTAGGTCCCTATCACCAGCACCGGCTGGGGATAGAGCCAGGGCCTGGCCCCGAAATCCTTGCGCATATTATTACCTCCAATGTTCTCAGTCCGGATTCAGCGGCTCCGCCGGCATGGCCCGCGTCACGCGCGGCATATCCCGGCATCGCCGTCACAGTATATATACCACGGGAGGCCGCGCGTCAACCGCGGCGCACGCTGCGCCGGTAGACGAGGAGCGAGACGCCCGCGGACGCGAGCTCGGTTATCCAGAAGGCGTGCCAGACCCCCTCGGGTCCAAAGGCGCGCGCGAGCAGCCAGGCGGCGGGGATGATGATTACCACGCAGCGGCACAGCGAGATGACCAGCGAGGCCGCGCCCTTGCCCAGGCCCTCCAGCGCGCCGCAGCTGGTAACGCTGACGGCGGAGACGACGAAGCCCGCGCTGATTATCCTCAGCGCCCGCGTGCCGATGGCGAGCGTCTCCGCGTCGGCGGTGAAAAGGCCCGAGAGCTCGCCGGGAAAGACGAGGAAGACCGCCGTGCCCAGAGCCATGATGCCCGCGCAGAGCGCCAGCACAAGGCGGTAGAGCTTCTCCACTCGCCCATACTCGCCCGCGCCGTAGTTGTAGCCCACCAGCGGGCGCATGCCCTGCACGATGCCGTTGGCGGAGAGGTAGAGGAAGGTCTGCAGCTTGTAGTAGAAGCCGAGCACGAAAACGTAAGCCGCCGAAAACACGGCGAGGATGGCGTTGAGCGCCGATATGAGCAGGCTCGGCAGCGCCAGGTTGAGCACCGCGGGCACGCCCACGGAGTAGAGCCGGGCGCACATGCGCGCCCCCGGCCGGAACAGCCTCCAGCTCACGCGCACGCCTATGGGCCCATGGAAGTATACGGCCACGTAGATGACAAAGGAGAGCGTCTGGCCGATGCCGGTGGCGAGGGCCGCTCCCTCCATGCCCATGGCCGGTATGGGGCCGAGGCCGAAAATCAGGATGGGGTCGAGGATAATGTTGGTGACCGCGCCGGCCATGAGGCTGAGCATGGTGACCTTCATGCGCCCCACCGCCTGGAACACCTTTTCAAAGCCCACGCCCAGCGAGACCATGACGCCGAAGAGGAAGACCACGGTGGAATACCTCACGCCGAGGTCGATGATGGCCTCGTCGTCGGTATACATGGCGAGGAAGCGCGGCATTATGGCGACGCAGATTATGGAGAGCGCGGCGCCCTGCACCCCGGCGAGGAACATGCCCTGCGAGGCGGCCTCGTCGGCGAGGCGCTGCTCTCGCGCGCCCAGATGGAGGGCTATAACGGCGTTGATGCCCACGCCGAAGCCGATGCCCACGGCGTTGACGAAGTTCTGCACCGGGTAGACCAGCGAGAGTGCCGTGAAGGCGGCGTCGCTTATCTGCGAGACGAAGTAGCTGTCGACGATGTTGTAGAGCGCGTTCACCAGCATGGACACCACCATAGGCAGCGCCATGCCCATAAGCAGCGGGAAGACCGGCCGCTCCTTCATGTAGGTCTGTTCCATCCTTGCCTCCTGAACAAAAAAAAGCCGCGCAGCCATGGCTGCGTGGCGAAAAGTAGTCTCATTGCGCGACTAGGAAAAATCCACGTAAGGGTTTTAGACTCAGGAAGTTTACCACAGCTCCCCTCTTTAGTCAAGGGCGAAAATCACTGCGCGAAGATACTGCGCTTTATGGCGTTGAGCGCGTTTTTCTCCAGCCGGGAAACCTGCGCCTGGGAGATGTGTATCTCCCTTGCCACCTCGGTCTGGGTCT
This sequence comes from uncultured Oscillospiraceae bacterium, assembly GCA_944385805.1. Taxonomy (GTDB): domain Bacteria; phylum Bacillota; class Clostridia; order Oscillospirales; family Oscillospiraceae; genus Scatomorpha. The sequence continues at coordinate 8,108 of CALWYR010000210.1, read as the reverse complement.
TGCCGGAGTAGTAGCGCAGTGCGAGGATGCGCTTTTCGCGCTCGCCGAGGGCGGCGATGGCGTCCGTGAGGGCCATGCGCTCGAGCCAGCTCTCGGGCGTGTCCTGCGTGTCGCGCAGCTGGTCCATGACGGAGATGCTCTCGTCCGAGTCGGCGTAGACCGGCTCGGAGAGGGAGACGGGGTCGGTTATGGCCTCGAGAGCCAGCTCCACCTCGCTGCGCCCCGCGCCGACGGCGGCCGCGATCTCCTCGCCCGTCGGCGCGCGCCCCGTCTCCGCCGTCAGCCGCTCGCGCGCCTGCAGCGCCCGGTAGGCGAGGTCACGCATGGAGCGCGAGACGCGCAGGGCGCTGTTGTCGCGCAGATAGCGGCGTATCTCGCCGGCTATCATCGGCACGCCGTAGGTGCTGAAGCGCACCGGCTGGCCGATGTCGAAGTTGTCTATGGCCTTTATGAGCCCGATGCAGCCGACCTGGAAGAGGTCGTCGAGATTCTCGCCGCGGTTGGTGAACTTCTGTATCACCGAGAGCACCAGCCGCAGGTTGCCGCCTATCAGCTTTTCGCGCGCCTCCGCGTCGCCCGCGCGCGAGCGGGCCAGCAGCTCGCGCGTCTCCTCGTTTTTCAGCACCGGCAGGCGCGATGTGTTCACGCCGCATATCTCAACCTTGCCCTGCAAAGCACAAGTCCCCTTCTTATGAAAGTAAGACCTAGTCTTCCCGGAGCGGCGCGGTTTGATTCACCCGCCTCGGACGGATTATGCCGTGGACATTTGCGCCGGGAGGTGCTAAAATGGGTCATACCTGAAGATATGGGGGTAACGTCATGGCCAGTTATGAGAGCGAGCTTGCCCGCCTGCGCGCCGAGGTCGCGCGCTCGGGACAGCTGAAGACACACTTGAATTCCCTCAGGCGCCGGCGCGAGGCCCTCGCCGCCGAGGAGGAGGAGCTGCGCGCCATTCGCATAGACGAGCAGGACGACGTCGACCGCCTTGAGGCCCGCAGCCTCGCGCGCTACTTCTTCTCCCTCGCCGGCAGCCTCGACGAAAAGCTCGACCGCGAGCGCGCCGAGGCCCGCGCCGCCGCCGTAAAGCACGACGCCGCCATACGCGAGCTGGAGGACGTGGACGCGGACATCTCCGCGGCCGAGGCCGAGCTCGCGCGCCTGCGCGGCTGCGAGCAGCGCTACGACGCCGCCATAGAGCGCAGGGCCGCCGAGCTCAAGGCCTCCGGCTCGCCGCTGGGCGCGAGGCTGCGCGAGCTGGAGAGCCGCATGGCCGCGCTCGAGCGCAGCGCGCGGGAGACCGACGAGGCCATTGCCGCGGGCCGCGCCGCCGCCGAGGCCTCCAGCGAGGTCATCGGCAGCCTCTCGAGCGCTTCCACCTGGAGCACCTTCGACGTCTTCTCCGACAGCGTGCTCACCGACATGATGAAGTACAGCCGCATCAACGACGCGCAGTACGCCATGGAGCGCCTGCGCTCGGCCCTGCGCCGCTTCGGATCCGAGCTCGGCGACATCGGCGGCAGGCTCGACGCCGGCATGGGCGACTTCATGGGCTTCGCCGACGTCTTCTTTGACAACATCTTTACCGACCTCGCCGTCAGCTCGCGTATCAGCCGCTCCCTCGCCGCCGCCGAGGACACGCACCGGCGCGTCATGAACGCGCTCGGCCGCCTCGAGGCCATGCGCCGCGACTGCGGCGCGCAGCTGCGCCGGCTCTCCGAGGAGTACGACTCCCTCGTGGCCGGGTCCTGAGCCCCGTCAGGGCGCGCGGGTCCGTTCGCGGACAGGGGCAAAAACGCGCCGCGCCTGCCACGGGCGGCGCGGCCAAGCTGAGCGGCAGCGAGAAAGGAGGCGTATGTGTTGAAAAAGGCGGTAAAAATTCTGTGCGCGGCGGCCTTCCTGCTCGTCTGCGCGCTGGTGCTGAGCTTCTTTGCCCCATTGACGGAGACCGGCGGGGCCCTGCCCGTGCTCGAATGGGAGAGCGCCGCGGCGGTGGACGCCGGCGGGCGCGAGACGACCTTTGACGTCTACACCCCCGCGCCCGCGCTGAGCGAGGGCGGCCGCTACCGCTTCAGCCTCACGCTGCCGGAGCGCGATACGGCGATGTCCCTGGCCTTCGACGGCAGCTCGGGCTGGAGCGTCCTCAGGCTCGACGGCGAGGAGATCTACTCCTCGCGGGCCGGAGAGCTCTCCGCTTCGGTTGACATAACGCTGCTGCCCGGCGGCGGCGAGAGGCTCGTGCTCGACTGCGCGCCCGAGGGCGGCGGCGTGTTCCCGCCGCTCATACAGCTGCGGGACAGTATCTCCGACCAGCGCGAGGACATAGCCTACGCCAACTACTACGCCGTGCCCGCGGGCGCGATGGCGCTGGTGCTGGTGCTGCTCTGCGGCCTCTTCCTGCTGAGCGCGGCAAGCTGGAGCCCAAACTGGCGGCTGCTGCCGCTGATTTTCGCCGCCGCGGCGCTGGTGGTCTCGCCGCTTACCCAGGGCTTCGGCGTCTACTTCTTCACCGAGACGGAGATGCGGGTGCTGGGCTGGGACGGCTGGGACTGGCTGGCCGCGCTGGCGCTGGCCGCGTACCTGGCGCTGCACCGCTCGCGGCGCTTCTGGGCGCTGCTGGGCGGCATCACGGCGGCCAGCGCGCTGCTGCTGCTCGGCTGCTGGGGCGCTTCGGCCCTGAGCGGGGGCTATCTCGCAAGATACATGGCCTCGCTCGGCTCGGAGCTGGCCTCCGGCTACTACGGCAGTTTCCTCTACTGGCTCACGAGCTGGCTGGCGCTGGTCTGCGCGCTGCTCTCTGGCTGGGAGCTGCTGCGCGCCTACACCTCCGCGCTGACGCAGGCGCGCACGCTGGAGCTCAAAAACCGGCTGGTGGCCGACAACTACCGCGCCATCGAGGCCAAGCTGCGCGAGAGCGCGGCGCTGCGGCACGAGTTCGCGCACAGGCTCACGGTGATGGACGCCTACCTCGCCGCCGGCGACTATGAATCGCTCGCCGGCTGCCTCGCCGACTGGCGCGAGGAGAGCGGCGGCGCGCTGCGCACGCGCTACACCGGGCACATCGCCGTCAACGCCATATTGCAGGAAGCCGCCAACCGCGCCGCGGCCGCGGGCGTGAAGTTTGAAGCCTCCGCGCAGCTGCCGCCGGAGCTGCCGGTGAAAGACCCCGACCTCTGCGCGCTACTGATGAACATGCTCGACAACGCCCTCGAGGGCGCGGAGCGCACCCCCGCCGGGCGCGGGAAGACGCTGTGCGTACACCTGCGCGCCGCCGGCGGCTTCCTCGCCGTGCGCTGCGTCAACAGCTTCGACGGGCGAGTGGAGCTCGACGGGCACGGCCGTCCGCGCAGCACCAAGCCCGAGCCTGAGAACCACGGCTTCGGCCTTGCGCAAATGCGCGCCGTGGCGGAAAAGTACGGAAGCATCCTGGATCTGAGCTGGACGGAGACGGAGTTCACCGTCCAGACCGCGCTGAAAATATAAGGCCGAAAGGCAGCCTCGCGGCTGCCTTTCGGCCTATCTGTTCAGGTATCTTACCAGCGCGCTCTGGAAAGCGGCGTAGGCGGAGCGGCTCACGGGCAGGCGCGCGCCGTCGCGCAGCCTCAGCTCCGTGCGCCCCACCTCGGCCACCCAGGCAAGGTTGACAAGGTAGCTCTTGTGGCAGCGCGCGAAGCTCCCCGCCGGCACGGAGCGCTCAGCCTCCGTCAGCGGGATGGGGATGTAGCGCTCGCCATCCACCAGGTTTATGACCACGCCGTGGCTGCGGCTCTCCAGATAGCGCACGTCCCCGGCGTTATAGGCCGCCGTCTTGCCCCCGGCGCGGAAGATCAGCGCGCGCGGTCGGCGCTTTTCCCAGGCCAGACCCAGCGCCGCGGCCAGCTCCTGGCGCTCCACGGGCTTGAGCAGGTAGTGCAGCGGGTGGGCGCTGTAGCCCTCTAGGGCGTACTCCGCGCTGCCGGTGATGAAGATCACGCGGTCGCGCACGCCGCTTTCATAGAGCCGCCGCGCCAGCGAGAGGCCGCTCTCGCCCGGCATCTGTATGTCTAGCAGATAGAGGTCGAAGTCCCCCTCACCCAGCTCGCCCGCGTTGGCGAAGCCGCTCACCTGCGCCTCCACGCCCCAGCCGCTGAATATCTCCCGGCACCACGAGCAGACGAGCGCGCGCACGGCTTCCTCGTCCTCGCAGACCGCGACACGGTACGCCGCCACAGGCAGCCCTCCCTTCACACCAGCTTTATTATATTGTACCAGCTTCCCGCCCGTCTTGCAAGCGCGCCGCTATTGACATCGCCCGGAGAGAATGTTAGCATTGAGCCAGGAAAAGCCCGCGTCGGCAACTGGGAGGAAAGGCAATGAAAGACATCAAGACACGCGCGCTGGTGAAAATCGTCCTCGCCTGCTTCGCGCTGTTCCTCGCGATATACTACTGGCCTCAGGCGGCGGGCTTCCTCGGCGTGGTGCTCAAGGCCTTCGTGCCGCTGCTGCTGGGGCTGGCGCTGGCCTATCCGCTCAGCATACTCATGAGCTTCTACGAGCGGCACTTCTTCCCCAACTCGCAAAGGAAGGCCGTACTCAAAACCCGCGCGGGCCTCTGCCTGCTCTTCGCCATAATCACGCTGCTGGCCATCGTCGCGCTGGTACTCTGGCTGGTGATTCCCCAGCTCGCCGCCTGCCTCATGCTGCTGCTCTCAGCCATACCGGAGGCGCTCAGGCAGCTGGCGGACTGGCTGGTACGGACCGGCATCGCCGAAGAGCTCGTCGCGCGCCTGACCGAATGGGCGCAGAACTTCGACTGGCAGAGCCGTCTCGAGGGCATCGTCTCCGCCGTCCTCGGCGGGGCCACGGACGTGGTCGGCATGGTCGCGGGCGTGGTGACGACGGCGGTCTCCGGCATAGCCACGGCCTTCATAACGATAATCTTCGCCATCTACGTCCTGCTGGGGCGCAGAAAGCTCGCCTCCCAGTGCGGCCGGCTCATGGAGCGCTATCTGGGCGAGCGGCTGCGCGGAAAGATACGCTACGTGCTCGGCGTCTTCAACGACTGCTTCCACCGCTTCATCGTCGGCCAGTGCACGGAGGCGCTCATACTCGGCACGCTCTGCATGCTGGGCATGATGCTTCTCGGCCTGCCCTACGCGCCCATGATTGGCGCGCTGACGGCCTTCTGCGCGCTGATACCCATTGTCGGCGCCTTTATCGCCGCGGGCGTCGGCGCCTTCGTGATACTGGTGCAGTCGCCGGTGCAGGCGCTTATCTTCCTCATCTTCATCGTCGTACTTCAGCAGCTCGAGGGCAACCTCATTTACCCGCACGTCGTCGGCTCCTCGCTGCAGCTGCCCGGGATATGGGTGCTCGCCGCCGTCACCGTGGGCGGCAGCGTCCTCGGCATCTTCGGCATGCTGCTCGGCGTGCCCATCGCCGCCGGCTGCTACCGCCTGCTGCGCAGCGACGTCAACAAAATCCCCGCCTCAGCGCCGGGCGACGAGCCTCCCGGCTGAGCCTCAAAAGCGAAATCCCGCCTGCCGCGCCGGCAGGCGGGATTCATTTTTTCTCACACGGAGTCTTTCAGCCTGAGTCCTTCACCATCAGCTCCCAGGGCGCCGTCTCGCTGCGGCAGGGCTCGCCGTTGAGCATCCTTATGAGCAGCTCGCCGGCCATGCGGCCCACGTTGTACTTCCCATGCGACAGGCTGGTGATGCGCACGGGGCAGAGCTCGCTGTACTGGCTGTTGTCAAAGCTGACCACGGCCATGTCCTCCGGGACGCGCACGCCGCGCTTGAGCAGGTGGGCTATGAGCCGGTAGGCAATCTCGTCGTTGTAGCAGACGACGGCGGTGCAGCCCTCCAGCGCGGGGTCGATGCGGTCCATGGAGCCGCCGGAGAGCAGCGCCTCCTTGGCCTCGGTGCCGTACCAGAACACGTGGCTGTCGTCCATGGGCAGGCCGAGGTCGCGCAGCGCGTCGATATAGCCGGCGTAGCGCTGTATGCCCTGGAGGTCGTCGCTCTTGAATATGCCGGCGATGCTGCGGTGACCCTTGCGGTAGAGGTATTCTACCAGCATCCGCCCCCCGCCAGCGTTGTCGTCCATCACCGAGAGCGCGCCCGGCAGGTCGCCGTAAATGCCGTGCATGAACACAAGTGGTATGCCATTGTCGAGCAGTTGTCTGTACAAATCTATATTGGGATTCGGCAGAGCGGTCTTGCATCCCTCCACCAGCGCCCCGGAGATGGGCATGCTGAGCAGGTTCTTCAATATCTTGCGCTCGCTGTCGACGTGGTTCTGCGTGCTGAAGAGCGAGGGCGTGCAGTTGTGCTGCGCGAGGGTCTTCTCCACCTCGCGCAGGATCCCCGGGAAGATGTAGTCGCTGATGTACGTGGTCACGACCGCAACCGTCACAGGGCGCGCCCCGCCGCGGTCAAGGCTGTGGCGCACGATGCGCGAGCCGCTGCCCTGGCGCTTCTCTATGAGCCCGTCGCGCACGAGCAGGCTGAGCGCCTGGCGCACGGTCTGGCGCGAGACGCGGTACTCCTCCGCGATGGCGAACTCCGTGGGCAGGGAGTCGCTCTCCGCGTACTTGCCCGCCTCTATGTGTATTCGCAGCTCGTCGGCTATTGCCTGATACTTGGGCGGCATGACCGCTCACCTCAATTCAATACAACTTAGCTTATTATAACGCAGTTGTATCGCTATTTCAATTAAAAATCTGAACTCTGTACAATTTATACGAAATTTGACTATAAAAATAGTGCAAATAGTCGAAGCCCCGCCCGGCGCCTGCACAGACAAGCCTCGGGCTCAGGAGCGTACAAAATACGTTTTTCAACACTTTCAGTTATTTTGTCGTTCGTATATGCCGCCGTGGTCAACTATTGTGCAGCTTGACAAGCGTTAATTATCTGTTAAGCCGCGAAAACGTACAAATTATTTGTTACGAAAATGTTATAATTTTGTGAGCAGACGGCTAATTCCGGCCCGGTTTTCGTGAATTCACAGAATTTTCGGCCGATGTGCAAAGATTTTCTGACAATTTGTATTGTCTATAGACACGAAATTGACAAAGAGTGCGGACAAATTCTTGACGCGGGCAAAAAGTAATTGTATAATTTGGCCATAAGCTCCGCAAGGCAGATTTTGCCTCGGAGAAATCTATTAAGAGATTGGAGACTAACAAAATGAAGAAGTTCCTTGCACTGCTTCTCGCTCTCGTCATGGTCTTCGCGCTCGCCGCCTGCGGCGAGGAGCCCGCTCCCGCTGAGAGCACTCCGGCCGAAGAGCCCTCCGGCGAGTCCGCCGCCCCCGTTGGGGAGCCCTCCGGTGAGGACGACACCATAGTCATCGGCTTCGCCCAGGTCGGCCACGAGTCCGACTGGCGTACCGCCTCCACCCAGAGCGCTTACGACGTGTTCAACGCCGACAACGGCTACGAGATGGTCTTCGTCGACGCCGACCAGGACGTCCAGAAGCAGATCGAAGCTCTCCGCAACTTCATCCAGCAGGGCGTTGACTACATCGTCCTCGACCCGATCCAGGCCACCGGCTGGGACCAGGTGCTGACCGAGTGCGAAGAGGCCGGCATCCCCGTCATCATCATCGACCGTACCGTTGACGACTCCGACAAGTACGTCTCCTGGGTCGGCTCCGACTTCACCACCGAGGGCGTCGCCGCCGGCGAGTGGCTGAAGGCTTACGCCGAGGCCAAGGGCATTGAGGAGCTCAACATCCTCGTCATCGAAGGCTCCGTCGGCGCTTCCGCCACCCTGGGCCGTACCGAGGGCTTCAACCAGGTCGCCGAGCGCGAGGGCTGGAACATTGTCGACAGCCAGAGCGGCGACTTCACCGAGGCCGGCGGCCAGGAGGTCATGGAGTCCTACTGCCAGAGCTACGCCGGTCAGTTCAACGTCGTTATCTGCCAGAACGATAACGAGGCCTATGGCGCCATCACCGCGATGGACAACGCCGGCGTGACCTACGGTGTCGACGGCGACGTCATCCTCGTCAGCTTCGACGCTGCCAAGACCGCCCTGGGCCTGGTCCAGGAGGGCAAGCTGAACGCCTGCTTCGAGTGCAACCCGCTGGCCGCCCCGTTCGTCGATGAGGACGTCATCCAGGTC
>CALWYR010000209.1 GCA_944385805.1 uncultured Oscillospiraceae bacterium | reverse complement strand
CCATGAGCCGCGTCTCTATCGTCCGCTCGCGCCCGTCGCGCACGACGGTGCCGCGCGGCTCGGTCAAAAGCGTGAGCTTGTCGAGCGTGGCCTTGCTGCGCAGCTCCTGCACGATGCCGATGACGATGTTGGCGAAGACGACGCCGAGGAACATGGCCTCCTGCCAGCGGCCGACGACGATAACGCAGACGGCGAGGAGGAAGAAGAGCATGTTGAAGTAGGTGAAGATGTTGGAGCGCACTATCTGCCCCACTGTCTTGCCGGGCGGCTCTATGGGCCGGTTGTCCCAGCCGGCGCGCGTGCGCTCCTCCGCCTGGCGCGTGGAGAGGCCGTTTTCCGGGTCGGCCTCGACCACCGGCAGCGGGCGGCGGAAGTCCTCCTCTATTACCTTTTTACGGTTAATCCTTCTCATAAGCGATATTGTAGCACAGTGCCCGACAAATTACAGTGAACAATGTGTGAATAGTCGGGTAATTTTGCCTCCCCACACGCGCGAAAGGCCCCCGGTGACAAGCCGGGGGCCGCGCGTTCAGTCGGTGACGACGGCGGTGCCGGAGGCGCTGACCATCATCATGCCGTTGTTGGCGCCGATGACCTCGTAGTCTATGTCCACGCCGACGACGGCGTTGGCGCCGATGTTCTCCGCGCGCTGGCACATCTCGCGCAGGGCCTCGTTGCGGGCGTTCTGCAGCTCCTCCTCATAGCCGGAGCTGCGCCCGCCGAAGATGTCGCGGAAGCTCGCGCCGATGTCGCGGAAGACGTTGACGCCGGTGATGACCTCGCCGAAGACGATGCCGCAGTAGTCGCGGATGGTCCTGCCCTCGATGGTATTTGTTGTGGTGACAATCATGTGTATCCCTCCATAATCGCGCCGGGGCGCGGTTTTCAGCCCTTGAGCATGCGCTTGCGCGCGAAGTTGACCATGCCCTCGTTCATGTCGTTGAGGCGGCTGAGGAGCTTGCCGGCGCCGTAGGCCGCGCAGGAGATGGGGTCGTCGACGACGACGGTGCGGATGCCTGTGTCGCGCTCGACCAGACGGTCTATGCCGTAGATAAGGCTGCCGCCGCCGGACATGATGATGCCGTTCTGGGAGATGTCCGACACCAGCTCGGGGGGCGTGCGCTCGAGCACCATGTGTATGCTCTCGAGTATCTCGCGCGCGGGCTCTATGAGCACCTCGGCCAGCTCGGCGGAGCTTATCTGCACGGTCTTGGGCAGGCCGGTGACGAGGTCGCGGCCCTTTACCTCCTCCACGGCTGAGTCGGGGCGGGGTATGACGCAGCCCAGGCTCATCTTGACCTCCTCGGCGGTCTTCTGGCCCACAAGCACGTTGTGGCGGCGGCGGATGTAGCGGATGATGGCCTCGTCGCAGGCGTCGCCCGCGACCTTGATGCTCTCGCACTCGGCCACGCCGCCGAGGGAGACGACCGCCGTCTCGGTGGTGCCGCCGCCGTTGTCGATGATAAGGTGGCCGTCTGGCTTCCAGACATCGACGCCCGCGCCGCAGGCCGTGGCCACCGCGCTCTCCACGAGATAGACCTTGCGCGCGCCGGACTCGGTGACCGCGTCTATGACGGCGCGCTCCTCCACGCCCGTGATGCTGCCGGGCACGCACACGAGCACGCGCGGCTTGAAGAGGCTGAGGCTGGTGACGCGGCCCATGAGCTCGCGCAGCATGGCCACGGCCATGTCGTAGTCGGAGATGACGCCGCCGACTATGGGCTGTATGGGCACTATGCTGGCCGGGGTGCGGCCCAGCATCTTCTGCGCCTCCTCGCCGACCTTCAGCAGCTTGCCGGAGAACTTGTCCACGGCGACCAGCGTGGGCTCGCGCAGCACCACGCCCTTGCCGCGCAGGTAGAGCATGACGCCGGTGGTGCCCATGTCGAGGGCTATGTCTTTGTCAAATATCGGCATAGTTGTAATCAACCTTTCCGCCCCGAGCGGGCTTATGCAGTATCATAAACAGGTTATCGCTCAATTAGTCTGCCTCGCCAGCGCCAGGCAGCAGCAGACCACGCCGGAGGCCCCGGCCATGCGCAGCACGCGGGCGCACTCGCCCACCGTGGCGCCGGAGGTGACGATGTCGTCTATAAGCAGCACGCGCTTGCCGCGCACGAGCTCGGCGTCCGCCGCCTCATAGGCCCCGGAGACGTTGGCGTAGCGCTCGCTGGCCTCCGTCTTGCTCGACTGGGGCTGGACGTTGCGCACCTTGACGAGGGTGTTGACCGCCACGTCGTCGAGCTCCAGCGCCGCGGCCAGGGCGATGAGCATGGCCTGGTCGTAGCCGCGCTCGGCCTTGCGCTCGCTCGAGAGCGGCACCCAGCTGATGAGGTCATACTCGCCGGCCAGGCTGCTCCTCACGCAGTCGGCCACCAGCTTGCCGAAAACCCTCGCGTAGGCGGTGACGCCGCCGAACTTGTACCTGTGCAGCGCGGCGCGCACCCGCTCGTCATAGCCCAGCGGGGCGGCGAGGGCGTCCAGATACCTACCCTTCTTCTCCACGCGCTGTTCGCCCCTCCAGGGCAGCGTCCGCTCGCAGTCCGGGCAAATCATGCCCGAGCCGCGCTCGAGCACCCCGCGGCAGAAGGCGCACTTGGGCGGGAATACCATCTCTATCAGTCCATCGACGAGCTTTGACACGGCTTGGCACCCCTTTCAGGCAGTCTTTTATTTCTCCCGGGCCTCGCGCAGTCGAATGCGCAGCCCGCTGTACCTACGGGATTGGACGTGGTTGGCGACCATGCGCCGGGCGGCGCTCTCGTCGCCCACGGCGATGAGCAGCTCCCGCGCGCGGGTGACGGCGGTGTAGAGCACGCCGCGGGTCATGAGCCTCGGCGCGGCGTCGGCGAGGGAGAGCAGCACGGCGCGGTACTCGCTGCCCTGGCTCTTGTGTACCGTCACGGCCCAGGCGTGCTCGAGCTCGATGAGCGCGTCGAAGCCCAGCTCGGCTATGCGCCCGTCGAAGTCCACGGTCAGGGTCTCGGCGGCGTTGTCGATGCCGATGATGATGCCGGTGTCGCCGTTATAGACGCCCGCGCCCTGCTCTATGACGCCGCCGGCGGAAACCCTCTGCCATATCATATCATAGTTGTTGCGGATTTGCATCACCCTGTCGCCCTCGCGGAGGGTTATCTCGCCGAAAATTTTCTCGTTCTTCCCCGGCACGGGCGGGTTGAGCGCGGCCTGAAGGCGGCGGTTGAGCGCCGCGGTGCCCGCCGGGCCCTTGCGCGTGGGGCTGAGGGCCTGTATGTCCTGCACGGGTATGCCCATCTTCTGCGGCAGGCGCAGGGAGAAGAGCTCCGCTATTGTCTCCGCGGCCGCCTCCGGCTCGCGCCGGCGCAGCAGGAAGAAGTCGCCCCGGTTGGCCGTAAAGGGCGGGCACTCGCCCGCGTTTATAGCGTGGGCGTAGGAGACTATGCGGCTCTCCCCCGCCTGGCGGAAAATCTCCGTGAGGCGCACGGAGGGCACGGCCCCGCTCTTCAATATATCCGCGAAGACCCTGCCGGGCCCCACGCTGGGGAGCTGGTCGGCGTCGCCCACGAGCACCAGCCGCGCCTCCGGCGGCATGGCGTCCAGCAGCGCGTCCATCAGGGAGATGTCCACCATGGAGCACTCGCCGAGCACCACCGCGCCGCAGTCGAGCGGGTCGCCGGCGTCCTTGGAGAACACCACGCCCTCCCCGTCCTCGGCAAAGGCGGCGCCCAGCAGGCGGTGTATGGTGGCGGCCTCGCGGCCGGTGAGCTCGCCCATGCGCTTGGCGGCGCGCCCCGTGGGGGCGGTGAGCAGCGTCTCGATGCCCAGCGCGTCGTAGACGGCAAGTATCGCGCGCAGCGATGTGGTCTTGCCCGTGCCGGGCCCGCCGGTGAGGGCCATGACGCGGCTGTTGGCCGCGAGGCGCACGGCCTCGCGTTGGAGCGGCGCATACTTCACCCCCCGGCTGCGTTCGAGCGCGTCGAGGACCCCCTCCACGTCGGAGCGCGGGACGCCGGAGCCCGCCATAGCGATGAGCCGCTCCGCCACGCGCGTCTCCGCCTCGTAGAGCGAGGCGAGGTAGCAGACGTCGCGCCCGGCCAGGGACGTGCGCACCAACGTGCCGTCGGCGGCGAGGGAGGCTATGGCCCCGGCGGCGGCCTCGGTCTCTATGTGTATGAACTGCGCCGTCGCGGCGGCGAGCTTCTCCGTGGGGATGAAGCAGTGGCCGTTGGAGGCGTTGTGCCTGAGCTCAAAGACCGCCGCCGCACGGCAGCGCTGGGGCGAGTCCGCATCCCCGCCGAGGTCAAAGGCCAGCCTGTCCGCGTCTTCAAAGCTGCCGCCTATATGCGGCGCGGCGAGGATATACGGGTCGGCGGAGAGCACCTCCGCGGCCTGCTCGCCATAGAAACGGTAGAGCCTCACGGCCAGCAGGGGGCCGAGCCTGTGTTCGCAGAGGAACTCCATCAGCCGCCGCAGCCCCGCCTGGCGGCGGAAGTCGCGGCTCATGGCCTCGGCCCGCGGCAGGGAGATGCCGCGTATCCCGCTGAGCTTCTCCGGGCTGTTCTCGAGCACCTCAAGGGTCTTGTCGCCGAACTTGTCGACTATAAGCGCCGCGGTGGCGGGGCCTATGCCCTTTACCGCGCGGCTGGCGAGGTAGGAGTAGATGTCCTCCTTCGTGCGCGGGAGGCTGCGCTCGGCGAACTCGCTCTTGAACTGGAGCCCGTGCGTGGGATGGGTGACCCACTCGCCGGAGACGTGCAGCTCCTCGCCCGGATAGGCCGAGGGCAGCGTGCCCACCACGTTGACGAGCGCGCCGTCCGGCGTCTCGAGCTTGAGCACGGTGTAGCCGTTCTCTTCATTTGTATAGATGATGCTGGAGATCTTTCCGTAGAGCCCCTTGTCTTCCTCTTGCAACTGCTTCCCTTCCCGTATAACTCAAGTCAAGACCCTGCGCAGATACTCGCCGGTGGCGCTCTCCGCGCACTGAGCGCAGCCCTCGGGCGTGCCCTCGAACACTATCTCGCCGCCGCCGTCGCCGCCCTCGGGGCCGAGGTCGATGATGTGGTCGGCGACCTTTATGACGTCGAGGTTGTGCTCTATGACGACGACGGTGTTGCCCGCGTCGGTGAGGCGGTCGAGGATGTTTATGAGCTTCTGCACGTCGGCGGTGTGCAGGCCGGTCGTGGGCTCGTCGAGGACGTAGACCGTCTGGCCCGTGGAGCGCTTGGAGAGCTCCGTCGCCAGCTTGACGCGCTGGGCCTCGCCGCCGGAGAGGGTGGTGCTGCTCTGGCCGAGCTTCACGTAGCCAAGGCCCACGTCGCAGAGGGTCCGCAGCCGGTCGTGTATGCGCGGGATATTCTCAAAGAACTGCGCGGCCTCCTCCGCCGTCATCTCCAGCACCTCGGAGATGTTTTTGCCCTTATAGCGCACCTCCAGCGTCTCGCGGTTGTAGCGCTTGCCCTTGCACACGTCGCAGGGGACGTAGACGTCGGGGAGGAAGTGCATCTCTATCTTGATGAGCCCGTCGCCGG
>CALWYR010000208.1 GCA_944385805.1 uncultured Oscillospiraceae bacterium | reverse complement strand
GCCTGCACGCCCAACCCGGAAATAGTAATGGCAGCGAGGGAGAACTCCTCCCTCGCCGCCGCTTTGCAAGGAGCACAGCTTGTCCTCGCCGACGGCGTCGGCGTCACCAAGGCCGCGCAGCTGCTGGGCACGCCACTGAAGGGGCGCGTCCCCGGCATAGACTTCGCGCAGAACCTCATCGCCCGTCTTGCTGAGCGGGGCGGGAGCGTCTACCTCTTCGGCGCGAAGCCCGGCGTGGCCGAGGCCGCGGCGGGGAATATAAGCGCTCGCTTCCCGAGCATAAAAATATCCGGCTGTTCGGACGGCTATTTCACGGACGACAAGCCCATAATTGAGAGGATAAACGCCGCCGCGCCGGACTTCCTCATGGTCTGCCTCGGCTCGCCAAAGCAGGAGCTCTGGATGGCGGAGCGCGCGGGCAAAATAAGCTGCGGCCTAATGGCCGGGCTGGGCGGGAGCCTCGACGTGCTGGCCGGGAACGTCCGGCGCGCGCCGGAGGCCTGGCGCAGGCTGGGCCTCGAATGGCTCTACCGCGTCATAAAGGAGCCGAAGCGCATAACGCGCCTCGCGAAGCTGCCGCTCTTCGTGCTGGAGGCGGCAAAGGGGAGGGGGAAGCAGTAATGGGAAAGCTTATAGTGCTGGAGGGCATAGACGGCTCGGGCAAGAGCGCCCAGTACCGCCGCCTCACCGCCCGCTTTGAGCGCGAGGGGCTCGACTACCACAGCATTGTCTTCCCGCGCTACGAGCAGGAGTCCAGCGCGCTCATAAGGATGTACTTAAACGGCGACTTCGGCTCCAGGCCCGAGGACGTAAACGCCTGCGCGGCCAGCATTTTCTACGCCGTCGACCGCTACGCCTCGTATATGACCGACTGGCGGGAGTATTATAAACAGGGCGGCGTGGTGCTCTCCGACCGCTATACGACCAGCAACGCCGTCCACCAGGGCGCGAAGCTGCCGCCCGCCGAGCAGCCGGCCTTCTTCGACTGGCTCTACGACCTCGAATACGTCAAGCTGGGCCTGCCGCGGCCCGACCTCGTCATATTCCTCGATGTCGACCTCGCCACCAGCGAGCGGCGCATGGCCCACCGGCGCGAGAAATACGGCACGGGCGGCGACATACACGAAAACGACGCCGGATACCTCCAGCTCTGCCTCGACACCGGGCACCGCGCCGCCGCGCACTACGGCTGGCGAGTCGTGGACTTCATGAAGGACGGCCTCGAGCGCGACGTGGACGAGAAGCACGAGGAGATTTTCTCCATCGTCAGGGACGCTCTCAATGGATAAGCGCGCCTACCGCGCCGCCGTGCGCGCGAGGATAGAGGCGCTCGACGCCGAGTATATCGCCGCGAGCGACGCCGCCATCGGCGAGCGGCTCATCACACTGCCGGAGTTTGCGGAGGCCGGGACCGTCTTCGCCTACTTCTCCATGGGCCGCGAGATAGCCACGGGCGGGATAATAGAGCGCGCGCTCGCGATGGGAAAGCGCGTCTGCCTCCCGCGCAGCCACGCGCATGGGCTTATGGACTTCGCCGACATATCCGGCGGGCTGAGCCCGGCGCGCTTCGGCATCATGGAGCCGGACGCGTCCCTGAGCGCCGTCGAACCGGCCGAGGGCGATATAATCGTCGTGCCCGCTCTCTGCTGCGCGCCCGACGGACGCCGCCAGGGGCAGGGGGGAGGCTATTACGACCGCTTCCTCGCCCGCCATCCCGAGGCGCCCAGCGCCTGCCTCGCCCGCGAGCGGCTGCTCGACGAGGCCGTCCCAGAGGACTGGAACGATATCAGGCCGGATTACGTCATAACAGAGACGCGCATAATAACGGTAAAATAAAACGAGGCCCGTGAAGGGCCCCGCCGGCGTTTCAGCCGCTCTCAGCAGCAGGTGCTGCAGCTGTTGCAGGAGTTGTCGCAACTGTTGCAGCAGCCGCTGCCGCTCCAGCCTCCGCACATGAAGAGGAGCAGGAGAATGATTATAATCCAGAAGCAGCCGCCGTTATTGTTTCCGCAGAACATTTTCAGAGCCCTTTCTCCGCGCTATGTGATTTCCCCGGCGCGCCCCGCGCGGAGAGGCGCCGCCGCAGTATCTGGGCCCGACGCGCCGCAAGGCGCTGTCTGAGCCATATTATGCCCCCCGGGGCAAACTCGTTACTTCGGGAGAACCCAGCAATGCAAAACGAAAAGGACAAGCTCAACGAAATAAAGCCCGGCGAGGACACCGTGGTCGTGCCCGCCCTCGGCGCCAGGGAGCTCAAAGCCGCCCGCGAGGCGGCCGGGGCCCAGGAGCAGCCCGGGGCTGAGGACGCCGCGCCCGCGCAGGCGGGCCCCGCGGAGGCGGAGGCCGGCGCCGCGCAGGAGGAGGACGACGTCGCCAGCCGCGGCAAAAAGCTCCTCGACAAGCTCGACAGCATCCTCTACAACCCCGAGACCCATTCCGATGAGTTTGACGGCATAGACGACGAGGACGGCGAGCTCACCGAGCGCGACTTCCACCCGATACGCCCGCGCCGCGACGGCAAGACCGGCTGCCTGGGCGGGCTCATGTATTTCGCCTTCTGCGTCAGCCTATCCGTGCTGCTGGCCTGCCTGGCCTGGATGGCCGCCTCCGACGTCATCGCGCTCAACAAGGAGCCGCTGGAGAGCACTATAACCCTGCCCGAGAGCATCTTCACCGAGGGCACCGAGGAGTACGTCGACGACGAGGGCGTCACCCAGACCCGCGAGGTCACCTACGCCGACATGGACTATGTCGCCTCCTCGCTCAAGGACGCCGGCATCATCGAATACCCCTGGCTTTTCAAGATATTCTGCTGGTTCGCCGATGCCACCACCAAGGTCGACCCTGGCACCTACACGCTCTCAACCAACCTTGACTACTACGCGCTCGTCTCCAATATGCAGACAGCCTCCGGCAGCATGGTCACCACCACCGTCACCCTTCCAGAGGGCTTCACGATGCTGGAGATTTTCGAGCGCCTGGAGGAAAACGGCATCGCCAGCGTGGAGGACCTCATGGACGCCGCGGCGGAGTACACCTACAGCTACTCCTTCCTCGACTGGGCCACGCCCGGCGACGCGAGCAGGCTCGAGGGCTACCTCTTCCCGGACACCTACGAGTTCTATCAGGGCATGCAGGCCGCCAGCGCGATAAACCGCTTCCTGCTCAACTTCCACGGCAAGCTGACCGCGGACATGTACTCGCAGGCGGACGCCCTCGGCATAACCCTGCACCAGGCGGTAATAATCGCCAGCATGATAGAGTCCGAGGCCGCCAACGACGCCGAGCGCGCTCAGATAGCCAGCGTCATCTATAACCGCCTCGAGGCCGGTATGCCGCTGCAGATAGACGCCACCGTCATGTACGCCCTCGGCGAGCACAAGGACTACCTCACCGAGGAGGACCTGCAGGTCGAAAGCCCCTACAACACCTACTTGCACACCGGCCTGCCCGCCGGGCCGATATGCAACCCCGGCCTCGCGAGCATCAACGCCTCGCTGCAGCCGGCCAGCACGAATTACCTCTACTACGCCCTCGACACCGAGAGCGGCACGCACCGGTTCTTCAGCGACTACAACTCCTTCCTCGCCTTCACCGAGACGCAGGATTACGCCGGCCAATGACCGGCGCCAGGTGAAAACGGCAAAGCCCCGGAGCGGCCGCTCCGGGGCTTTTACTGCACGAAAAGGCCCCGGGGCTTAGCCGGGGCCTTTCCGCTGAGGTGGTGACGTGTATGTGAGCTCAGCCCTGCCCGTAGTAGGCGTTGGGGCCGTGCTTACGCAGATAGTGCTTGTCCAGGAGCTCCTGCTGCATGGGCGGGAGGCCGGGGGTGAGGGCCATGGCGTGGAAGGCCATGAAGGCGACCTCCTCGAGGACGACGGAGTTGTGCACCGCGTTCATCGGGTCGGTGCCCCAGGCGAAGGGGCCGTGGCTGTGGACGAGGCAGGCGGGCA
>CALWYR010000207.1 GCA_944385805.1 uncultured Oscillospiraceae bacterium | reverse complement strand
GAAGAGGCGGGAGACTATCTCGCGGCTGGCATAGCAGAAGCCGAGACGGCTGCCGGGGGAGAATATCTTGGAGAAGCTGTTGGCGTAGACCGTGTGGCCGGTCTTGTCGAAGCACTTTATGGGCGGCAGGGCCTCGCCGCTGTAGCGGAGCTCCTGATAGGGGTCGTCCTCGAGGATTATCACGTCGTAGCGGCTGCCGAGCTCGGCGAGCTTTTTGCGCCTGTCGAGCGGGAAGGTCTTGCCGGTCGGGTTCTGGAAGGTGGGGATGACGTAGACAAACTTGGGGTGCAGCTCCTGTATCTTGCGCTCCACGTCCTCGAGCACCATGCCGTACTCGTCGCACTCGACGCCGACGCATTTGGCCTGGAACATCTCGAAAATCTCCACGCAGTGGACGAAGGTGGGCGACTCGACGAGTATCACGTCGCCGGGGTTGATATAGACCTGGCAGAGCAGGTTCATGGTCTCGAGGCCGCCGTTGACGATGATGAGCTCGTCGAGCGCGGCGTCAAGGCCCTTGGGCTTGAGCAGCACGTCGGCCACGGCCTGGCGGAGATCGGGCACGCCGAGGACGGAGCCGTATTGCAGCGCCTCCACGCCGCGCTTGTCGCGGCTTATCACGTCGGCGCAAATCTCGCGCACCGCCTCGACCGGCAGGGCCTCGCTGGCGGGCGCGCCGCCGCCGAGGGAGATGATGTTGGGGTCGCCCATCGCGCCGAACAGGGCGCGGATTATCTTGGCGGAGCCCTCCATATCGTAAATTCTCTGGGCAAATTTGGGCATGTTTTACCTCCTTATGAAAGCTTGTTCCCGTCTATGAGCTTGCCGATGGGGCCGGCTATGGCGCCCATGATCCAGCCGAGCACGAGGCCGAGCGTCAGCGTCAGGATGACCCAGAACGCCTCCGCCATGCCCTGCGAGAAAATCGCGGCGAAGCCGCCGAAAACCATGGGACAGTTGCTGAATAGGCCGCCGAGCTTGTCCTCGGTCAGGAGGCCCAGGTGGACAAAGCAGCAGACCGTCACTATGACGGTGACGATTACCAGCATGTTGACGCTGGCGTTGGCGATGAGCCCGAGGCCCATGACGAAGAGCGTCAGCGCGCCCCAGCCCACGCCGCTGGCCGCGCAGAGGAAGTAGCGCGGCAGCTCCTTGAGCTGCGCTCCGCCGCAGAAATATATAGGCAGGGAGATGAAGCCGATCCACATGTAGTTCTGCACATGGGGGATGAAGCTGCATATAACGCAGTAAATGCCGTCCAGCAGGCCGAGGCCGATACACCAGACAAAGGTCGCTTTTTTACTCATAAGCTCGCTCCTTTCCAACTGAGGCTGAATACGTATGCGCCGCGCCCCGCCGCGGATGGGATAGGGAGACGGCGGGGCGGGCCTGGTGGGAAGAGGCAGAACGGTTATTTGAAGCGGGGAGCCATCTCCTCGAAGAGCTTCTCGAACTCGGCGATGTCTCCGGAAATCTTGTACTTGTGCTCGGGCGCGGGGAAGACGCCGGCCTTGACCTCGGCGACGTAGTCCTTCATGCCCTGGGTGGCGAGCTCGCCGACGTCGGCGTATTTCTTGGTGAACTTGGGCGTGAAGTTCTTGTACATGCCCAGCAGGTCGGCGGAGAGCAGCACCTGGCCGTCGCAGTCGGCGCCGGCGCCGATGCCGTAGACGGGGATGGGCAGCATCTTGTGAACGTAGGCGCAGACCTCCTCGGGCACGCCCTCGAGCAGCAGCGTGCGCGCGCCGGCCTCGTAGACGGCGATGGCGTCCTCTATGACCGCGCGGGCGGAGTCCGTCGTGCGGCCCTGGGCCTTGAAGCCGCCCATGCTGGCCGAGCTCTGCGGGGTGAGGCCGATGTGACCGAAGACGACCATGCCCGCGTTTACGATGGCGCGTATCTTGTCCGCGACAGCCACGCCGCCCTCGAGCTTTATGGCGTCCACGTCAGCCTCCTTGTAGAAGCGTATCGCGTTGGCGACGGCGTCCTCGCAGCTCTTGTGGTAAGCGCCGAAGGGCATGTCGCCGATGAGGTAGGTGTTGGGCGCGCCGCGGCGCACGCCCTGGCAGTGGGCGATGCTCATGTCCATCGTCACCGGCACCGTGCCGGGCCAGCCGTAGACTATCATGCCCATCGAGTCGCCGCAGAGTATCATGTCGACGCCCGCCTCCTCGGCATAGGAGGCAAAGACGCTGTCGTAGAGCACTATCCAGCAGGCCTTCTCGCCGTTTTCCTTCATCTTGTACAGGTCGAGTATGGACTTCTTCTTAGCCATGGTCAATCTCCTTTCGTCCGTTAAATACCAAAAGGCTGACTCTATTTTAGTTGAACGGAGATAAGGTGTAAAACGAATTATATTAAACACCGCGTTAATGCAGATTTCCCGAATTCTGCGCCTGTCCGGGCGGCGGCTTGCGGGGATTTGACCTGTTTTTCCGCTCAGACAGATGCAGCGCCCGGCCCTCCTGCCCTTTAAGGATGAAAAACATTTTATTTGAGGCTCAATTTTGTTTAACTAAATCCTTTCAAAATTTGAATTTTATCCACAGCCGCGCCCCGGGACGCGCGAGGGGCGCGCCGGGTAAGGAAAGTATTTATAGAAATTTCATGTTTTATCCAACCGCGTAAGGTATAATCCTATTGATTGTGTGCGGGGGTGTGAACAATGTCGCTGTGGGACTATAAGATATTCGACCTCATTGTCCGCGAGGGCAACCTTAGAAAGGCCGCCGAGGCCATGCACCTGACGCCGGCCGCGGTGAGCCACTCGCTGGCCAAGCTGGAGAAGGAGTTCGGCCTGCCGCTGCTCGTGCGCGGGCGCGGCGGCATGGAGCTCACCCAGTACGGCCGCGCGCTTCTGCCGCACATCCGCTCTACCCTCTCCGCCGACGGCCGGCTGCACTCGGAGCTGCAGCGCATCAAGGGCAGCATGAACGGCATGGTGCGCATCGGCGTCATCAACAGCGTCTGCTGCACCTGGCTGCCGTCCATATTGCAGCGCATGCGCGAGAGTATGCCCGACGTGGGCATCAACGTCTGCCAGGGCGGCTATGACGAGCTGGAGAGCGGCCTCATCGACGGCTCGCTCGACCTCGCCTTCGTCAGCCTCCCCACGCGCAAGCGGCTCAGCTCCGTGCCGCTGCTGCATGACCGCCTGCTCTGCATAACGCCGCGCAGCTTCGTCCCCGCCAACGGGAGCTACATTACCGTGGAGGAGATAAAGCGCTTCGAGCTCATCATCCCCGGCCCGGGCTCGGACTTCGACGCCATCGCCTTTATGGACAGCAACGGCCTCGACGCCGAGACCGTGCACAGCGTGCAGGAGGACAGCTCCATCATCGCCCTGGTTGAGAGCGGCCTCGGCGTGAGCATCATGCCCGAGCTGGTGCTGCAGAAGAACGGCGGCGAGATAAATATCTACCCCATCGAGAACGCGCCCTACCGCGTAATAGGCGTGGCCACACTCCCCAACGCCCGCCAGCCGGCCCCGGTTTCAGCGACAATAAAGCTGGTGATAGACTACGTCCACGAGATATATCCCACAGAGATGCCTTACTTCAGGAAATAAGCAAATCCCCCCGGCGTGGCTGCGCTAAGGAGCAGCCGCCCCGGGGGGATCGCGTTTCGGAAGATGAGCTACTTTAAGCGGCCTATAACGCGGTCAGAGAGCACGTCAAGCAGATTGAGATCCGCGCAGAGGCTGATAGACGCGCCCCGTTCGGCTTGGGCTGAACGGGGCGCTTGGCGTTTTATATGGGTAATTTCAGCGTGAACACGGGGCCGGCGGGGGAGTTTTGGGCCTGCGTCCGGCCGCCGTGCGCTTTTACTGCGGCCCGGACTATGGCGAGGCCGAGACCGGTGCCGCCGCTCTCACGGGAGCGGGACTTGTCGCCGCGGTAAAACGGCTCCCATATACGCTCGAGCTCGCGCTCGGGAATCGGCTCGCCGCAATTCGCGACGGAGAGCACGGCCATATCGCCCTCCCGCGCTAGGGCCACGCTTATTTCGCCGCCGTCGCGGCAATACCGCAGGGCGTTCGAGGCGAGATTGCCGACCGCCGCGGAAAGGCAGCGCTTATCGCCGTTGAGAGTGATTTCCTCCAGCTCCAGGCGCAGGCTTATGCCTTTTTCCTCCAGCTGCAGCTCCATCGGCTGCCAGACCCCGCGCACCAGCTCCGCGAAGTCAACGGCTTCGCGCTCGAGCTGCGCGCCGCCCTCGAGCCGCGACAGCTCGAGCAGCTGCGCCACCAGAGCGGCCATGGCGTCGCTCTCGTCGAGCACTATCCCGAGATATTGCGCGCGCTTATCCGGAGAAATGTCCTCGCGCAGGGCCTCGGCGTGCGCGCGCAGTATGGCGAGCGGGGTCTTGAGCTCGTGTGCGGCGGCGCGGGTGAAGTCGCGCTCGCGCTCCAGCTGGGCGCTCACGCGCTCCTGCGCGGCGTTGAAGGCGCGCGCGAGGCTGTTGAGCTCCGTCACGGGCCCGGCCTCATCGCAGCGGCCGGACTCGGCCGCCTGCGCGCTCAGCGCCTCGGCTGGCTCCGTGACGCGCCTGGCGAGCGCGCGGGAGAGCAGCAGGACTATGAGCGCGGCGAGGATAAAGCTGGAGATATAGAGCGGTGTCTGTTCGGCCATGGCCGCGGCGCTGAGGTCGCAGTTGGCGGCCACGTACTCGGCTCCGTCGCTGCCGCTGCCGCCCGTGAGCCGGAAGCCGGAGCTCCTGACCGAGGAGATGGCGTAGTTGGCCTTGGCGCTGCCGGCCTCCTCGGCTATCGCGGCCTGGGCGGCGGTGAAATTGGCAAGGCGGCGCTCCATATTCACCGGCCCGTCCCCGCCGCTGCCGTAGGCGGGCAGCAGCACGCTGGTGACGCTGACATATTTGAGCTCGACGGTCATATAATCCGCGCCCTCGAGGGCCGTCTCGAGCACGCGCTCAGTCTCCCCGCCGGGGTGGACGAGGTCGAGGTATTTGACGTTCACGGCGCTGCCCGGAAGCTCTTCGCCGGTGACGCGCAGATACGTCCCGTCGCAGTTCATGGGCACTTCGCCGTCCTTGACGGCCTCGTCATGGTACCAGCTGTCGGCGGGATAGAGACAGAAGCTGTAGTCCCGCCAGCGGTTTTCGACAAGCCATTCGGCGAAGGCTATCTGCGCCGGACCGTCGAGTCCCTCGTCGAAGCGCAGGTACCAGCGGCGTCCGAGGTCAACTCCGTCCTCGTTCCCGTAGCCGTAGGCGAGCTGGCTCATGCACTCCGCGCCGTCCCCGGCTCGGAAATAGAGTGCCATGCCGCCGTCCGCCACGTCGGTGAGGTAGTAGGACGCGCCGCTGAGGTTGTTCTCCATTATGCGTATCGCCCTGTCGCCGAGGCCGTTATCTATATTATAGTAGTATTGCTCCTCCTGCCGCGCGAGCTCCTCGCCCGCTTTCTGCATGGCGCTGCCCAGATATAGCTCCTGGCGGCTCCTCGAGGACGCCGTCATCAGGCTCATCGTGCCGAGCCAGAGCGCGGCGAAGGCTATGGCGAGCGGCACGGCGAGACGGCGCCGCAGGCGTTTGGGCTTCATTTCACTCCTCCTCCAATCGGTATCCGGCCTTGAAAACGGTCTTTATCTGCGCCCCGGCGCCGCCCAGCGCGGCGCGCAGGGAGCGCACGCGCGCGTCCACGGCGCGCTCGCCGCCCTCGAAGTCCAGGCCCCAGACCTTGTCGAGCAGCTGTTCGCGGCCGAGCACCCGGCCACGGTTGCGCATGAGGCACTCGAGCAGGTCAAAGTCTCGCGGCAGCAGCCTGACCTCCTCGCCGCCCACGCGGCACTCGCGGCGGGCGGGGTCGAGCGCTATCGCCCCGCAGCGGAGCAGGCCGGCGGCGTCGCCGCGCGAGCGGCGTATAAGCGCGCGGGTCTTGGCCAGCAGCACGGCGAGGGAGAAGGGCTTGGCCACATAGTCGTCGCAGCCGAGCGCGTAGCCGCGCAGCACATCCTCCTCCCCGCCGAGCGCGGTGATGAAGAGTATGGGCACGGCGCTCCTCTCCCGCACGGCGCGGCAGACGCCGAAGCCGTCCAGCCCCGGCATGAGCACGTCGAGCAGCACGGCGTCGTAGTCGTGGTCGCGCAGCAGATCGAGCGCCTCGAGCCCGTCGCGCGCGAGGTCGCAGTCCACCCCGTGGGCGCGGAAATAGTCGCGCACTATGTCGCGCATTCGCGCCTCGTCCTCCACTATGAGCACGGTCTCCATGCCGCCGCCTCCTTCCGAATACAATATATCAGCGACTTGTGTCAGAGCTGTGAAGCCACGAATATAATAACCCCGCGCTTCAAAACGCGCAACTCCTTACATTCCGCGACGATTTGGCGTAGAATTGCTCAGTTTTGGCGCAGCGACTTTTCTCGCTCCTCCGCGCTTGCTATAATTAAGTTTACTTTTTCTCCGGCAGCGCTGAGGACGCCGGAACGGAGGTGCGCGCCTGAATGAACAGGCTGGTCAGCTTTTTTGTAATACCGGCGGAGATGAAGCCGGAGTTTGCCCGCGTCTCGGCGCAGCGCAACCGCATTTCGCTGCAGCTGATATGCGTGATGATATTCGGCATGGAGCTCTTCAACATGGCGCGGGTGCTCTTCTGGTCGCAGTCGGGCCTTGGCACGCTGAATAACCGCATCTATTTCGGCCTATACTGCGCCCTCTTCGTCATGGCGCTGCTCTATATGATACTCAGCGTCCTGCTGCGCGGCAGGCCCCTGAGCACCGAGCTGAAGCTGCAATACGCCGGTGTGGCGCTGTGTCTCGTCTGGCACGTGTGCATGAACGCCTACGACCTCAGCCGCGACCCCGGGGCGGGCGCGGGCATCTACAGCACGGCGGCGCTGGGCATGGGGGCCTTCATACTCATGCCGGCCCAGCTCGCGCTGCTGCTGCACGCTATGGGCTTCGCCCTCTTCATGCTGCTGGGCGGGGCGGGCCTCGAGAGCGGCGACCTCATCAATCTGAGCTTCACCGCCATCGTGGCGCTGGCCATCTCGCTCGCGAGCAGCCGCCAGCACGTAATCATGATTTCGCAGAGCATGGAGATAAGCCGCATGAACGAGCGTCTGCAGGTCCTCGTCCAGCGCGACGCGCTCACGGGCCTGCTCAACAAGACGGCCTTCGAGCGCAGCGTGGAGCCGCACCTCGCCGCCGAGGGCGCGGCGCTGCTGATACTCGACCTCGACAACTTCAAGGCCATCAACGACCTGCACGGCCACCCCTGCGGCGACTACGTGCTGCAGGAGACGGCGCGCTGCCTGGAGGAGGCCATCCCCGACGCGCTCGCCGTCGGGCGCATTGGCGGGGACGAATTCGCGGCCCTCATGCCCGCCGGGGACGCCGCGGGGCAGGAGGAGGCCGCGCGCGGCCTGACCGCGAGCGTGGCGGCCATTTCCTGGCGCGGCCGCCCGCTGGGCACGGGCTGCAGCGCCGGCATCTGCCGCATCGGCGCCGCCGGCGCGGACTACGGGAGGCTCTACGGTGAGACCGACCGCGCCCTCTACCGCGCCAAGGAGCAGGGCAAGGGCAGCGTCTGCCTCACGCAGCTTTTATAAATTACATTAGCAAATTTTGCGCAAATCTGAGATAATTTTGCAAACAAGTTGACATATACATATTTAATCTGTATAATTCTAAACTGCGAAAATGCCGGAATCAAAATTACGTATAATTTTCGTAAAGCCGCGATGAGATTTAAAGGCGTTTTGCACAAGGTTCTCCGCCTGGCAGAGAACATAAGAGTCACAAGAAACAGTTAATTATTTAACACTAAGCCGCCGCTTTTGCGCAGAGGGTTTCCAAATCCGCGCGTGGCAAGGGCGGCACGGCCGCATGATGGGCCGCGGGACAGCGAAAGGAGGGACGCTTTGCAATGACGGATAAGGAACTTCGCCGCCTGAGCAGGGCGCAGCTCCTGGAGCTGATGCTCGAACAGGCCAAGGAGCTGGAGGCGGTCAAAAAGGAGCTCGAGGAGGCGCGCAGCGCCCTCAAGAG
>CALWYR010000206.1 GCA_944385805.1 uncultured Oscillospiraceae bacterium | reverse complement strand
CCCCCGCAAGTAAGCCAATATAAATCCCGCCCGGCGCTTATGCGCCGGGCGATGATTTTACTATCCCTTTCTGCAAAGCGAAAGCGCCCGGTTACCCGGGCGCTTTTTGCTTTGGGCTTATTTACATGCCCCGGCCTTCTTCTCCCTGGCCTTTGGCGGGCCGGAGAGGGGGTTGAGGCGGCCGTAGATTCTGGTGTATTCGTATATCTTGGCGGCGAGCCCCTCGGTGAGCTGGCCGGGGACGAGGCGCCAGCGCCAGTTTTCGCCGGTGGTGCCGGGCTCGTTTATCCGCGCCTCGGCGCCGAGGCCGAGGAAGTCCTGCAGCTGCGCCACAAAGAGCTCGGCCACGCTGCTCATGCCGCCGCGGATGAGGCCCCAGTTGACGCCCTCGCGGCTGTTGAGGCCGAGGTAGCGGCGCGCGTAGGCGGCGTCCTCGCGGGAGATTTTCTTCCACCACTGCATGGCCGTCTCGTTGTCGTGGGTGCCGACGTAGCAGACGCAGTTGGGCGTGTAGGTGTGAGGCAGGTAGTTGCTCGGCTCGCGCGAGTCGAAGGCGAACTCGAGCACCTTCATGCCCGGGAAGCCGCTCTCCTGCACGAGCTGCATGACCTCGGGGGTGAGGAAGCCCAGGTCCTCGGCGATGAAGCGGGTGTCGTGGAACCAGTCGCGCAGCACGCGCACAAGGCTCATGCCCGGGCCGGTGCGCCACTCGCCGTTTTTGGCCGTCGTCTCGCCGTAGGGCACGGCCCAGTAGCTGGCGAAGCCGCGGAAGTGGTCTATGCGCAGCACGTCGTAGAGCTTTTTGGCGTTCTCGATGCGGCGTATCCACCAGCCGTAGCCGTCGGACTTCATGCGCTCCCAGTTGTATATCGGGTTGCCCCAGAGCTGGCCGTCGGCGCAGAAGTAGTCGGGCGGGACGCCTGCCACGACCTCGGGACGGCGGCGCTCGTCGAGCAGGAAGCTCTCCGGGTCGGCCCAGACGTCGGCGCTGTCGAGCGCCACGTAGATGGGGATGTCGCCGATAATCTCGATGCCCAGAGAGTGGACGTAGTCGCGCAGGGCGTTCCACTGGCCGAAGAAGAGGAACTGCGCGTAGGTGAAGAGGCGGATGTCCGCGTCCAGCTCGCGCCGGTATTTCTCGAGCGCGGCGGGCTCCCTCATGCGGGCGGCCTCGTCCGGCCACTCTATCCAGCTCTTCATGCCGAAGCGGCGCTTGAGCGCCATAAAGAGCGCGTAGTCGCCCAGCCAGCCGCGGTTGGCCGCGATAAATCCGGCGAGGGGGGCGGCGTCCCGCTCCCAGCCGCGCTCCGAGGCCAGACTCAGGAGCTCAAAGCGGTGCTCGTATATCTTACCGTAGTCGACATACATGGGGTCGGAGCCCCAGTCGACGCCGTCCACCTCCTCCTGCGTGAGCAGGCCGTCGGCGACGAGCATGTCCAAATCTATGAGGTAGGGATTGCCCGCGCTGGAGGAGAACGAGGAGTACGGCGAGTCGCCGTAGCTCGTGGGCCCCAGCGGGAGGATCTGCCACGCGCTCTGTCCCGCGGCGGCGAGGAAGTCGGCGAACCGGTAGGCTTCCTCGCCCAGCGTGCCTATGCCGTACTTGCTCGGCAGGGACGATATCGGCAGCAGTATTCCGCTCTTGCGCATACGATTACCCCTTCACGGCGCCGGAGAGGACGCCCTTTATGATGTGCTTCTGACCGAGCAAGTATAGCACGACTATGGGGAGTATTGCAAGCACTATGCAGGCCATCATCGGGCCCCACTCGACGCGGCCGTAGCTGCCCTTGAAGAACTGAATAAGCATGGGTATGGTCTTGTACTTCTGGACGTCCAGCACCAGCGTGGGCAGGAGGTAGTCGTTCCATATCCACATCGCCTCGAGTATCGCGACGGAGACCATGGTGGGGCGCAGGAGCGGGAAGACGACCTTGAAATAGGTCTGTAAGGGGTTGCAGCCGTCAATCATGGCGGCCTCCTCAATCTCCAGCGGCACCGTCTTCATGAAGCCGCAGAACATGAACACCGCGAGGCCCGCGCCGAAGCCGAGGTAGATTATCCACAGCGTCCAGGGCGTGCGCAGATGCAGCGTGTCCGCCATGCTGGAGAGGGTGAACATGACCATCTGGAAGGGCACGACCATGGAGAAGGCGCAAAGGCCGTAGAGCAGCTTGGTGAAGCGGGTGTTCACGCGGGTTATGTACCAGGCGAACATGCTGCAGAAGATAAGTATCGCGAACACGCTCGTCACGGTTATGAGCACGCTGTAAAAGAGGCTGGAGAAGAAGCCCTGCTGGTTTATCGCGTTTTCGTAGTTTACGAAGCCGGCGAAGGTCTCGGAGTTGGGCAGCTCGAAGGCCGTCGCGGTGCTTATGGCGGTCGGCTGCTTGAGCGAAATCATAAGGGCCATAAAGATGGGGTACATCCAGAGCACGCAGATGACGGTCATCACAATGCTCCAGACGCGGTTTGAGGCCCGGTTTGCCTTTGCCATTACTGCTGCACCTCCTTTTTGCGGGTAGCGCGAAGCTGGATGAAGGATATCGCCACGACAATCAGGCAGAAGATGACCGCCTTCGCCTGGCCTATGCCCTTCCACTGCGGCCCGGAGCGGGAGTAGAAGGTGTAGTAGATGTTATAGGCCAAAAGCTCGCTCGCGTGATCCGGCTCGCCTTCCGTGAGGGCGAGGTTCTGGTCGAAGAGCTTGAAGGAGTTGGTCAGCGTGAGGAAGAGGCAGATAGTGATGCTGGACATCAGGTTCGGGAGCTTGACCTTCCAGAAGGTCTGCCAGGGGGTCGCGCCGTCTATCTGCGCCGCCTCGATGAGCGACTCGGGTATGCTCTGCAGGCCGGCTATGTAGATTATCATCATGTAGCCTATCTGCTGCCAGCACATGAGTATGACGAGGCCCCAGAAGCCCGCGGTGGCGTCCAGCTGCAGAAGAGGCTTCTCCATGAGCGCGAGGGCGCAGTTGAGCAGGATCTGCCAGATGTAACCGAGGACGATGCCGCCGATGAGGTTCGGCATGAAGAACACGGTGCGGAAGGCGTTCGTGCCGCGGATGGCCTTCGTGAGGATGAGCGCCACGGCGAGGCCGCCGACGTTTATCGCTATCGTGCTGACCACGACGAAGGCGCAGTTATACCAGAAGGCGTGCGTAAAAGTGGTGTCCGCGAAGGCGCGCAGGTAGTTATTGAGGCCTATGAAGGTCGCGTCATTGATCGTCATGAACTGGCAGAACGAGAGATAGACGCCCTGTATGAACGGTATGATGAAGCCGATGATGAACGCCGCCAGCGTGGGCAGGACGAACACCGGCCACCATTTTTTGATGGCTTTTTCCATTTTCCATCCCCTCTTTATAAGCATAGTTGCGCTGTCCGGGCCGGACGCGCCTTAATCCCTGAAGAGCGCGACGCGCGGCCCGCCCGGCCAGCGCTTTTTAAAAAGGGGCCGCCGGATTCTCCGGCGGCCCCGGAAAGCTGTTGCTTTCTAGCTGCGAGCGCTATGTAACTCAGCCGTTGGCCAGCGCGTACTCGGCGGCCCAGTTGTCGACGAAGGCGGAGACTACATTGGCCCAGTTCTCGTCGGTCTGGTCGGCGGCATAAGCGGAGAGCATGGAGCCGAGCTTGTTCTTCCACTCCTCGGAAGGCATGGTGGTGAAGTTCCAGCTGACGGGAGTCTTGCCCTCGGCGGTCATCTCGGCGTCGAGCTTGACGAAGAGGTTCGCGCTCTCGGGAGCGGCCTTGAAGGGGATGGCGAAGCCCATGCCGGCGCCGCCGCTGGGCATCGCGCCCTCGCCGCCGGTGATGGCCTTGAGCGCGGTCTCGTTGGTGACGCACCAGTACATGAAGTCGAGGGTGGCCTGGATGTCTTCCTCGCTGGCGTTCTTATTGACGCACCAGTAGTTCTCGGAGCCGGTGCAGAGGCCCTGGTTGGCCTCGTCGCCCACGCCGATGTAGATGGGGATCATGGT
>CALWYR010000205.1 GCA_944385805.1 uncultured Oscillospiraceae bacterium | reverse complement strand
GCACACTCCGCTTCACCGTCCCGCCCGAGGGCGAGGGCAAGCGCGCGGCGCGCTGGACGTGGTCTGGGAGGACGAGGACATACTCATCATCAACAAGCCCGCCGGTATCGCCGTCCATGGCCGGAGCGACAAGGGCGAACCCACCGTGGGCTCGCTGGTGGCCGCCTATCTGGGCACGAATGTCCCCTTCCATCCCGTCAACCGCCTCGACCGCGGCACGACGGGGCTCATGTGCGCGGCCAAGACCGGCTGGATGCACGAGCGGCTGCGGCGCATACTGCACACGCCGGACTTCCGGCGCGAGTACCTCGCCGTCTGCGCTGGGACGCCGCCGGGAGGGCGCGGCGTCATAGACGCGCCCATCGCGCGCTTCGGCGAGGAGAAGCGCTTTTGCGTCTCGCCCGAGGGCGCGCCGAGCCTCACGCGCTGGGAGCTTGTGGAGAGCGCGGGCGGCCTGAGCCTCGTGCGGCTCTTTCCGGAGACGGGCCGGACGCACCAGATCCGCGTCCACATGGCGAGCATAGGCTGCCCTCTCCTCGGCGACCGGCTCTATGGAAGGCCCAGCCCGCTCATATCCCGCCCGGCGCTGCACTCGGCGTCGCTGCGTCTCAAGCACCCTCTGAGCGGCGAGAGCGTTGAAATCAGCGCCCCGCTGCCGGAGGACATGCGCGCGCTGCCGGTCTGCGCTCAGGCGTACCGCGTTTCGCCGCCCGGCAGGGTGTAGACCACCCGCGTCAGCGAGCGCACGCGCGCGGAGATGTCCATGGTGTCGTCAAGATGGCCCGCGGGGGCGAAGACCTCGCGCAGCTCCAGCTCGCTGTCAAAGCCGGTGCGAAGGCTCTCTGGAGGCGCGGCCTCGGCTATGGCCGCCAGCAGCGCCTCGCCCAGCGCGCTGGGGTCGCCCGTGCGGCCCACGTCCACGCCGTCCACGCTCACGTCCCAGCCGCGTTCCACGCCCGGCGTCAGCGCCAGTAGCTCGCGCGCGAGAGCGCCGCTCCCCGCCCGCGGGCCCCGCAGGGCGAGGCGCAGCCGCCCCTCCGTCTCCGGCACGGCGGCGTCCGTCAGCTCCAGCGCGGCGGCCTCGGCAGCGCGGCGCGAGCGCAGTATCTCCAAGGCGCTCCACTCGCCGTCGATAGGTATGCCGCCGGCGCTGAGGCTGTAGACCGGGCGCAGATAGGCGGCGGAGAGCGTCAGCAGCGCCGCCAGGGCCAGGACAAGCTTCTTCAGGAACATGTGTTCATCACCTCAAGGTTAACATAACACAATTTCGCCGCGCGTCAAGACCTTCGTCAAAAGCTCCCAGGCCTCGCGCGATTTTTTTGCGCGGACGGGCATAGACTGCTCTCAAAGGAGGGTGAGAGCATGGCCTATGAGGATAAGCGGCCGGCGCCGCCGAAGCAGCAGAGCGTCTCGCTCGCCGAGCGCTCCCGGCTTGTGGTCAGCGGGGTGGAGGAGGTCGAGAGCTTCGACGAGGGGCGCATCGTCATGCGCACCGTGCTCGGCGAGTTGGTCGTCACCGGCTCCGGGCTGCACGTGGGCCGCCTGAGCCTGGAGACTGGCGAGCTCACGGTGGAGGGCTCCATAAGCGGCCTCAACTACGGCGAGGAGCGCGCGGAGGGCTCGCTGTGGAGCCGTCTCTTCGGCTGACGGCGGAGCTGGGCCTGGCGCGGCAGGCGGCGCTGGCCCTCTGGGCGCTGGGCCTGGGCGCAGCGGTAGGGCTCGGCTACGACCTCAACCGCGCGCTGCGGCGCGAGTGCCGCTCCCGCGCGCTGCACGCCGCGGCAGACGCGCTCTTCTGCCTCGCGGCGGCGGCGGCGCTCTTCGCCTTCGCCATGGCCGGGCTCGACGGGCGGCTGAGGGGCTTCGCCCTCTGCTGCGCGGGAGCGGGCTGGGGTTTGGAATCGGCCTTCTTCTCGCGGTACAGCGTCGCGTTTCTGCGCTCAATTGTGAAATATTTGGTGAAGACTGCCCAAAAGGTACGGGGGCATTTGAGCAAAGTCAAGAAAATCAAAAAAATTGAAAAAAATATCTTTTCAAAAGTGCGCCTTAGGTTTAAAATGTACTCTGACCGAAGCGGGAAAGCCCGCGACGGAAAAAGCGAAGGGAGTACGCGCCGTGAAGCAGGGGAGAGCAGCTCTGCTCACTCTTCTGGCAGCGGCGGCCCTCGCAGCGTACACGTTCGCAGAGCTGCAGGCCGCGGGCGTGGAGACAGAAAGACGCGCAGCCGCGAGGGACGCGCTGACAGCCGAGGTGCAGAGGCTTACCGAGGCAAATGACGAGCTCGCCGCCGCGCTGAGAGCCGCCCGCTCCGACCCGGAGCGGATGCTCGAAGCCCTTGCCCGGGAACGCCTGGGCCCGGTTGACTGCGGGTCAACAAACAGATAAAACACCAATACAGGGGGATAAAGGAAACAAATGCTGCAGGTGGGAATGGTACTTGAAGGTAAAGTTACGGGCATCACCAAATTTGGCGCCTTTGTGGCTCTGCCCGAGGGGAAGAGCGGTCTGGTGCATATCTCCGAGATAGCCAATACCTTCGTGAACGACGTACATGACTATGTCCAGGACGGACAGACCGTGAAGGTCAAGGTCATCAGCATCGCCGACGACGGCAAGATCAACCTTTCCATAAAGAAGGCGGAGGCGCCCGAGGCCGCGCCGCGGCCCAGCCGTCCGGCCAGGCCGTATTCCCAGCCGCAGCAGCGCTATGCCGGCGCCCGCGCGCCCATGCCGCGCGCCAACGGCCCCACGAACGACGCCAGCTTTGAGGATAAGCTCAAGCATTTCATGCAGGAGTCGGATAGCCGCATGGCCGACAACAAGCTCTACGCCGACCACCGCACGCGCAGACGCAGCCGCTGAAAACCGGCAGGGAGGGCGAAAGCCCTCCCTTTTCTTTTTCCTCGCCCCGTCAGGGAAATTCCGCGAAGCGGTTGACATGCCGCGGCAAATGATGTACAATACTTAAGCTTTATAAGCCCCCGTACCTCACCAGGATAGAGGGTCCGCCTCCTAAGCGGAATGTAGTGCGTTCGAGTCGCGCCGGGGGTGCCAAATCTGCCGTAATTCGCAGGAATTGCGGCATTTTTGTTGCATAATTGCATCCACAATATGTATATCGCTCGCGGACGTATAAGCGCCCCCAGGTCAGCGGCCGCGGGCGGCGGGCTATTTCGCGCCGGCTGCGCCTCTATCTTGCGCATGTCGGGGTTTGAGTAGAACGCGGCCTCGAATTTTCGCTCGTTGATTTTCCGGCCTTCGTCGGGAATGTGAGCGTTTTGGGCTTAATAAGCCAAAACCCCGGGGCTTTTGCCCCGGGCGTGCGCGCAGCCTCGACACCCTACTCAGCGCACGGCGGGCTGTCCGCCCCGCCGCAAAAGCGCTCGCGCGGAGCGCAAATTCACAGTTTTTTCAGGTACGTTTCAGCTTTTCGTCGTATAATGCAGCGTGGTGAATTGCGATGACGATACTTGTAATAGAGGACGAGAGGCTGCTCTCGGACTCGCTGCGCGAGCTGTTGGCGCAGCACGGCTTTGCCACCGAGGCGGCCTATGACGGGCCGTCGGGGCTCGAGTACGCGCTCACGGGCGTCTATGACCTCATCGTGCTCGACGTGATGCTGCCGGGCTTCGACGGCTTCGAGCTCGCGCGGCGGCTGAGGGCGAGGCGCGTGGGCACGCCCATACTCATGCTCACGGCGCGCTCGGGGCTCGACGACCGCGTGGAGGGGCTCGACGCCGGGGCGGACTACTACCTCGCAAAGCCCTTCGAGGCGCGCGAGCTTTTAGCCTGCGTCAACGCCATACTGCGCCGGCAGGGCGCGCAGGTGGACGAGCTGCGCTTTGGCGACGCGGCGCTCGACCTCGCCTCGGCTGAGCTGGTCTGCGCGGATAAACGCGTGCGGCTCTCGGCGCGGGAGTTTGAGCTCGCGCGCTGCCTCTTTTCGGCCGGCGGGAGGCTCGTCAGCAAGGAGACTCTGCTCGTCAAGGTCTGGGGCTGGGAGAGCAAGGCCGTGGAGAACAATGTGGAGGTCTACGCCGGCTTCCTGCGGCGCAAGCTCGCGGCGATAGGCTCGCTCGTAAAAATAAAGGCCCAGCGCTCGCTAGGCTATCATCTGGAGGATGGGACATGATAAAGCGGCTGCGGCTCAAATTCGTGGCGATAAACATGAGCATCGTCACGCTGCTGCTCGGCGTGATACTCGGCCTCGTCTATTACTCCACCGCCGCGAACCTCGAAAACGACTCCATAAACATGCTGCGCTCCGTCGCCATAAACCCGCCGCGGCCCGCGCCGGGCGAGACGGCGGAGGACGTGCAGCTGCCCTTCTTCGCCGTGCAGATAGGCCCCGACGGCGAGATCGCCGGGGCCTCGGGCGGCTACTTCGACCTCACGGACGCCGGGGCGCTCGCGCCTCTCGTGGCGGAGGCCATGGACTCGCCGGGCGAGATAGGCGTCGTGGCCGGCCTCGCGCTGCGCTTCTACCGCGCGGAGCTGCCCGGGCGCTGCGTCGTAGTCTTCGCGGACATCTCGAGCGAGCAGGCCACGCTCTCGGGCCTCACGCGCACCTGCGCCATCATAGGCGCGCTGGGCTTCCTCGCCTTCCTCGCGCTGAGCGTCGCCCTCTCGCGCTGGGCCGTGCGGCC
>CALWYR010000204.1 GCA_944385805.1 uncultured Oscillospiraceae bacterium | reverse complement strand
CCTCGCCCCCGTCCGTGACGCCGTTGACCGTGGTCCGGTTCGCGTCGCGCACCTCGGGGTCGAGCAGGCGGAAGATTATCGTCGCGACCTCGGCACGGGTTATCTGGCCGCCCGGCTTGACCGTGCCGTCCTCGTAGCCGTTTATCCAGCCCAGCGCCGCCGCGCGCTCTATGTACTCGCGCGCCCAGTGTGCAGATACGTCGGTGAAGCCGCCGTCCGGCGCTATGCCGCTCTCGTCGAAGCGGGCGAAGAGCGTCGCGAACTCGGCGCGGGTTATCGGCGCGTTCGGGTCGAAGATAGTCGCGCTGCGGCCCTCGATTATGCCGAGCTCCACGAGCGTGGAGATTGCAGTGTTGTACCAGTCGCCCTCGCTCACGTCTGTGAAGCCGTTCTCGCTCGTAAGGTTCTCGTCGCGGACGTCCGGGTCGAGCAGGCGGAAGATTATCGTCGCGACCTCAGCGCGGGTTATCTGCCCGTTCGGCTTAACGGTGCCGTCGTCGTAGCCAATGACGTAAGCGAAGTGGTCGTCCCCATTGAGCATCGGCGGCACGACGTCAGTGTCCGGCGCCGGCGGGTTCACCGGCGGCGGGTTGGGCACGTCGGGCTCGTCCGGCTCGTCGGCGGCCTCAGCCTCCCAAACCAACGCGAAGGGGGAGAAATTGCTGGAGGTAACCGTGAAGCTGACGTGAGTGTCGGTGACGGTTACGCCCTCGATTTCTTCAACCGTGCAACTGCTTATCGCGCTCTCAACGTTGTCAGACGCCATATTGCGGTCTAGGTCTTCGAAGTGCAGCAGGGTGAAGCTGGTTTCAGCCGTCGTCCCCTCGGGCAGCGGCCAGTAGACGGTGACGGCTTTGTCCGCCTTGACCCAGACGTTGCCGTTGTCGCGGTCGACGAGGTCGAGGTACTTGAACTCATAGGCGTACTCGCCGCCCTCAGTGAGGCTTTCCTGCGCCTTGTTCCAGAGCAGCTCGGTGCGGTTCTGGGTGCTGTGATCGATGATGTCATCGAACAGCAGGGCCACGCTGCCGGCGTTGGCCTTTACCTCGCCGCCGTTGATGGTGTAGGTGGTGCCGTCAGGCGCAGTCAGGCCGGGGTTGCCGTTTTGCGGAGTTGTGCCGTCAGCCTCGACTTCCGCGTACTGCGGCGCGGAGGTCGTGCCGCGCACGGTCAGTTTGGCTTCGGCGGAGCTGTCGACTAGGTAGGTTTTGCCGTCGATTTCGACCGTGATGGTTCCCACGTCGCCCTTGTAGAGGGACATTTTGAGCGTCTGGTTGACGTGCTCTCCGACTACGAAGTTGTCGCTGGTGACCCTGCCGCCGTCAGCGTCGGTAAACACTACGCGCGTTGCGGTCTGCCCATCAGCGGGGACGAGCTTATAGACGGTGGTATTTTTATCGCCGTCGTAGGAGACAAAGTGCCACTCTTTGTCGGTGCCTACCTCTTTGAAGGTCAGCTCATCCAGGTTCTCTACCGTCTCGCCGTTCAGTTTAACGGTGAAGCCGGGCGTGGGGAGGGATTTGGAGCTTTCAATATCGCCGGCGCTGTTCACCACGCCGTCCGCGCCGTCGTTGCCGCCCATGTAGATTGTGATGTCGGCGGGGGCGACGTTGACCTTGGCGTCTTCAAGCCGGAGCCATGTGCCGCTGAACTTGATGTAAAGATTGTCGTCTGTGCCAAAGCCTTTTTCGAGGTTTTCCTCGTTCACGACCTTGGAATCCGCGTCGTAGCCGTCGAATATCCAGGTCTTGCCCGTTCCTTCATCGTAATAAGTAAACGCTTTCGGCTGGATGGCATTGACGGTTTCGTCCATTTTGTATGTTTCAGAATCCGTCGGTAAGTACAACGTAGCGATTTCTTGCGGCAGGCCGGCTCCGCTCGTACCCGATTTAAAGCCATAGAGGACGCGGTACTCTGTATCGTCCTCAGCTATGTACCAGACGTCCTGCGTATCCGTGTTGTTCTTGCGCTCGACGGTGAAACCGGTGCTGGGTTCGCTGAGCGTAAGCTTCATGTTGGAGCCTTCGGTCAGGGCGTAGACGTATTCCTCGTTGACCTTCGGGGTGGAGCCGGCTGCATAGTCGTCAGCGAACGGCAGGAGCGTGCCGGTGCCGGTGGCGGTGTCTTCGGCGGTGAGCGGGGCTATTACGCCTCTGTCGCTCCGCTTTATCCCCAGCTGGCCGTTTATTGTGATGTCGCCTTCTATCAGGGCGTGCTCCTGCGAGATGGCGAGGGCGGCGTCTTCTTCGACTGCGAGTTCTTTGACCTGGAAGAAGGGGATGTTTTTGACTGGCTGCCACTGTCCGCTCGTCCCTGAATAACCATATTTCTTATGGATGTCGTTGACCGTCCAGCCGCCTTCTATCGCGACATGCGCGTTCTCTTTAACAGTAACCAAGTCGAAGTTCTCGACCAGCGGAATCTTGTGCCAGCTGTCAGCTGTTCCGCCGGAGAGCTCGAGAGTGGCCTTGCCGTCGATGACCTCATCGTCAAGGAGGCTGCTGTCATACCTGCCCATTATATAGCTTGTGACCGTGCCGCCGGAGACCTTGACGTCTACGTTGCCGGTGATGTCAACATTCTTTTCTTCAATGCAGCTCGCTTCTATGGCCTCGACGGTGCCTCCGGTCTGCTTAATCAGGACGCTGCCGGTAACCGTTTTATTGGCCTGGCTGGTATTGCGGCTCTTGCCGCCGACGCTGACCACGTCTACCTGCCCGCCTTCGATGGTGACGGTAGCGGCATAAGGTTCGTTGCCCTTATTTCTAATCTCAGAGCCGTAACTGAACGCGGAGCCGCCGAGGTAGCATCCGGACTTTGCCGCGTAGCCCAGAGGCGTCACATTGCCAAAATAACCCTGAGAAATTACAATTTGATTGACATAGCTGAGTTCGCCCTCTTTGCCGATGCGCGCGTTATCTTTCAGCGTAACGCTGGTGGTGTTGAGGACGATGTCGTTCGTACCCGCGCCGAAGAGGGAGCCGTAGCCATAGCCGGTGGTTGCTTTGCCGCCGGTCTCAATCTTTGCGTCGCCGCCTATAACCACCTCTGTCGCGCCGACGGTGGAGTGGAAGGAGCCGCCGTGGACTGCCGCCGGGTCTGCGCCGGAGGTGGAGGCGTCCTCCGACTGCTCGCAGGCTGGGACAACGGCGCCGCCCTCTATCGTCACATGGGCGGTGCCGGTGACGACCGCGCGGGTGGAGCGGGCGTCGTCGGGGACGGGATCGTCAAAGGCGTCGACGCCGTTATAGCCGCCGCCGTAGATACTCTTGACCTCGCCGCCGGTGACAATTACATACGTGTCGCCTTTTACAAGGCCGTCTCCGGAATTCTCTTCTTTATACTCCGGGTTCCAGGTCGCAGCGCCGCCGCCGAAAATCTGATAGACCTCGCCGCCGGTCATTTCGACCTTTGTGCTGCCGGTGGTGTCGGCGTCAATGCCTCCGCCGTAGATGCCGTAGGGGATCACACCGCGCTTGGTGTATATTTTGATAACACCAGAGCTATTCGACGTGACCTCCATGGACTGATAAAGATTATAGCCTTCATCGCTGCCGGTTGAAGTATCGTTCTCTCCTTTTCCATCCGCAGCCGTCGGGAACCTTGCATCGCCGCCGAACTTGACGTAAGTGCTTCCGTTCAGCGTTCCAGATGCGTTACCACCTGCAATCAATTTATAAAGCCCATCATAAATCTCAATGTGTGTATCAGCTGTCAAGTTATCATTTCTGTTCCCGCCGAAAACCATCATTCGGTTTTCCGGTTCATCGACACCCTCTCCAGCGAAACCTTTGTCTAAAACAAGTTTATGACCTTGTGCGTATATACGGTTCGCAAAAGTGTGTACATTTTCAAACTTTACATCACCCAAAAGGTAAATTGAGCCTTCTGTAACGGATTTCGGATTCAAAGTGTCTGCTCCATAAACGACAGTTTCTTCTTTTGTCGTTAGGAGAAAAGGATCGTTCCCTTGGCTCGTTATCGTAATGCTCTTACCTCCGACGCCTATCTCGTTGACGTCGCCGAGGTCTACGTCAGCCGTCAAGACAATAGTCGCGGAGTCTTCAGAGGAGCTTTTAATTTGAGAAATCGCTTCATTCCAATCATCCGCATCGTCGACCGTATACGTCCCATCCGCCGCTAATGCTCCGGAGGTACATAGTGCGGTCAGGAGTATTAGGGCTGAGAGAATCAGCGGTAATCTTCTTTTCATAATCATTCCCCCTATGTCAATCTGCGTTTTCTTCCCAGCCGATGGCTATCTGCTCGGCGTCTATAAGGCGCTCGTGCGACTGCTCGGCAAAGGGGCGCAGGCGCTCCCATATATCGCGCTGCGTCTTCTGATAGAGCTTGCGCAGGCAGCGCGGGTTGCCCTTTCCGGGGTCGAGCCGGGCCGCGCAGGCAAGGCGCTGGATGCTGTCCGTCACGGCGGTGCGGTTCATGTTCCGCCCGCTGCGCGTTACAAAGACCGGGCCGGAGGGCACGCCCTGGCGCCGGGCATAGCTCAGCAGCTCGCGGCGCAGGCAGGCCGGGATAGTCACCGGGTGCTCGCCGCCGGGCTTCGCGACCTCGCCGCTCTCCGCGGCCTCCACCGTCAGCAGCGGCAGCTCCTGCACCGTCAGGCCCAGCAGCGCGAAGCTCTTCGTCAGCAGATACGCGCGCTCGTTGCCGTCCTGGCTCGCGCGCTCGAGCAGGCGCATATATTCCTTCCGCGTCAGCTCCGGCTGTTCCTCCTCCGGCAGCGGCAGCAGCCGCGTGAGCTGGAACTCACGCGCGCCGACGTATTCAAGGTAGCTGTTCGCGGCGGAGATGTTCACGTTCACCGTGCGCGCCGTGTAGCTGCGCAGCAGCTCGCTGCGCCACTGCTCGAGCGTGTCGCGGTACAGAAGGTGGTCGCGCGGCAGGAAGCGGTAGAGCTTTATCAGGCTGCGCTGATAGGTCTGTACGGTCTCCTGCGCGCAGCCGCGCTCCGTCAGGCTTTGGAGATACTCGCCTATGCTTTGCCTCGTAACCGCAATTGCAGCCGGGTTCCGGTGAAACAATATCTGCTCCGTTTTCCTCACCTCTCTCCCGGGACAATATATACAGATTGTCCTGTTTGACGCGGCCGCAAGTACCGGATGGAGACAAAACGGAAACAAGCTCTTGCAAAATAATTACGTAAAAATTAAAAAAGGGTGCGAAAAGCCGGCCAATCAAAAAATTCAATTGATTGGTCTGGTTTTTCGCGCCCAAAATGCAAGAAACACCTTGCATTATGTCGAAGCGTATGCTAATATTTATGTAATGTCAGCCAGCTGGCAATTTCATAAGGGACAATCTGTATATATTGTCCTATGTGACCAGCCGGAGCGTGTTGAGCACCCTGGCGTGCTCGGCGCCGGTTGTCACGAGGTAGATCCTGGTGGTTTCGATGCTCGAATGGCCGAGCACGTCCGCCAGTTTTACTATGTCGCGGCTGGCGCGGTAGAAGGCACGCGCGAAGAGGTGGCGCAGGTTGTGCGGGAACACCTTCGTCGGCGCGACGCCGGCCAGGCCGCAGACGTCCTTCATCTGCGCCCAAATCTGCTTGCGGCCCAGGCTTTTGCCGCTTCTGGTGAGGAAGATCTCGCCGGAGGCGGTTTTGTTTTTCTTCGCGTAGACGAGCAGCTTGCGCCGCAGCCCGACGGGTATGAGGATGGTGCGTATCTTGCCCTTGAGCGCTATCTGCGCCTTGCCGCTGCGCGCCGCCTCGACGGTGATGCTGCGCAGCTCGCTGACGTGGATGCCGGTGGCGCAGATGGTCTCCATAATCAGCGCCAGCCGGGCGCGGCCCGTGCGCTGCGCCGTCAGGACAAGGCGCTCGTACTCCGCGCGCGTGAGCTCGCGCCCCTCGTCGCGGAAGGCGCGCCGCTGTATGCTCAGCAGCGCCGCGCGGCAGTCGTCCCAGCCCACGAACGCATAGAAGCGGTTGAGTGCGACGAGCATCCCGTTGACGCTGGCCGGGCCGTAGCCGCGCGAG
Organism: uncultured Oscillospiraceae bacterium; assembly: GCA_944385805.1. Lineage (GTDB taxonomy): Bacteria > Bacillota > Clostridia > Oscillospirales > Oscillospiraceae > Scatomorpha. Next base: position 3,977 of record CALWYR010000204.1, on the reverse strand, counting down.
ACCAGCGCGTCGCGCCAGAGCGCCGTCTTCTCGCCGCTCGCCTCCGCCCCGTCCAGCCAGAGCATGAACGCGCGCACGTGGCGGAGATAGTTCTCAATCGTCCCCAGGCTCCGCCCCAGCGCGCGCAGGTGCGCGGCGAAATCCTCCAGCAGCCTTTTGCTTATACATCTCATTACATCGCCTCCGTGTTGTGATGTGCCTATTGTTATACCCGATTGGCGGGCGGATGTATAGCATTTTCGGCTCCCCGCCGCCGGGCGCGGCGGGCGGCGGCACGCAGTATTTGAAAACTTCGGCGGTATGTGTTATACTTGAAAAGTTAAAGACTATGAGCACTGGGGCTGGATATATGTTTAGCTACAAAAAAGCCGCCGCCTTCGTCCTGAGCGTGGCCGCGGCCCTCTCGCTGGCCGGCTGCGGCGGCGACGAGCGGCACGACGCGCAGCTGTTCTCGATGGACACGGCGATAGGCATCACCGCCTACGGCAAGAACGGCGAGGCCGGCATCGAGGCTGCCGAGGGCGTCATAACGGCGCTGAACGCCATGCTCGAGCCGCAGGTCGCCACCTCCACCACCTGGGCCATCAACCACTCCGCCGGCAGCGGCACCGTCGTCACCGGCCAGGTCGCGGAGATGCTTCAGACCGCGCAGACGGTCTATACCCGCTCCGGCGGGGCGCTCGACCTCACGGTCTACCCGCTGGTCAAGGCCTGGGGCTTTGTCGACGGGCAGTACCGCGTGCCCAGCGACTCCGAGATAACGAGCCTGCTCAGCGGCGTCGGCTTCGACAAGGTCAGCCTCAGCGCCATGAGCGACTCCGACAGCTGGCTCGTCACCCTGCCCGCGGGCACCGAGCTCTCCTTCGCCTGCGTCGGCAACGGCTGCGCGGCCAAGTACGCGGCCCAGGCCCTGGCCGCGGCGGGAGTCGAGAGCGGCATCATCTCCCTGGGCAGCAACGTACAGACCCTCGGGCTCAAGCCCGACGGCAGCGAGTGGTCCATCGCCATACAGGACCCGGAGAGCACCAACGCCCACGCCTGCATAGTCAGCGTCGGCGAGTCCGCGGTCGTCACCACCGGCGGCTATCAGCGCTACTTCACCGGCAGCGACGGCACGCTCTATCAGCATATTATCGACCCGGACACGGGCCGGCCCGTGGAGAGCGACCTCCTCAGCGTCACCGTGATTTGCGAGGACGGCACCATGGCCGACGCGCTCAGCACCGCGCTCTACATACTCGGCGAGCGCGGCGCCGAGAACTACTATGAAACCTACGGCGGCTTCGAGATGGTGCTCATAACCGACGACGGCCGCGCCGTCGTCTCCTCCGGCCTGCGCGACCGCTTCACCGAGTCCGGCGGCCGCGAGGTGGAGTATGTGCGCCGCGACGAAGGCTGAGCTCCGCCGCGGCAAAAACGCTTGACAATCAGCAAAAATCGTGTATAATTGATAGGCCTGCCGAAAGGCGGGTTAATATCCTTGCCTGCGGGAGACGCAGGCCATTAGTCCAGAAGGAGGTGCACAAATGGCGAAAACAAGCGAAAAGTACGAAGTGATGTATATCATCAGGCCCGACCTCTCCGAGGAGGAGACCGCGGCCATCGTCGAGAGGTTCAAGACGCTTGTCGAGCAGAACGGCACTCTTGATGAGATGGAGGAGATGGGTAAGCGCAAGCTCGCTTACGAAATCAACTATCTCAGCGAGGGCTACTACGTGCTCGTCAAGTTTACGTCCGCCCCCGAGTTCCCCGCCGAGCTCGACCGTATCATGGGCATTACCGACGGCGTTATCCGTAGCCTCATCACCAAGCGCCCCGAGTAAGGAGGAGAGAGGATGCTCAACCACATCGTCCTCATGGGCCGGCTCACCAGGGACCCCGAGCTGCGCTACACGCAGTCGCAGATCCCCGTCGCCAGCTTCCGCATAGCCGTCGACCGCGACTACGGCCGCTCCGGCGAGGAGAAGCAGACGGACTTCATCGACATCGTCGCCTGGCGCTCTACCGGCGAGTTTGTCAACAAGTATTTCCACAAGGGCAGCATGATCGTCGTCTCCGGCCGCCTGCAGATGCGGGACTGGCAGGACAAGGACGGCAACAGGCGCACCAACGCGGAGGTCGTGGCTGACAACGTCTACTTTGGCGACAGTGCGCGCCGCGACGGCGACAACCGCTCCGATAGCTACGGCGGAGACCGCGGCTACGGCGGCGACCGCGCTTATGGCGGCAACAGCTATGGCAGCAGCCGCGGCGGCTATCAGAACAACAGCCGCCAGCAGCCCGCGGCTCCCGCGCCCAGCGCCTTTTCCGAGCTGGACGACGGCGACGGCGAGCTCCCGTTCTAAAGGCAGGCGCCGCCGCGCGCCCGCCGCAGCAGATTTCCCATATCACTTTGTACTGGAGGTATAACCTTGGCTTTCGATAACAAGAACAAGGGTCGTAAGCGCAAGAAGGTATGCCAGTTCTGCGTCGACAAGGTCGCTTACATCGACTACAAGGATTCCGCTAAGCTCCGCAAGTTCATGAGCGAGCGCAGCAAGATCCTGCCCCGCCGCACCACCGGCACCTGCGCCATGCACCAGCGCGAGCTGACCGAGGCCATCAAGCGCGCCCGTCAGATCGCCCTGCTGCCCTACGTCACCGACTAAAACAAAAAGGGGCCCGCGGGCCCCTTTTGCGTTATTTGCTTAAATCCGCTTATATGCCCGGCCTCGGGACGCTGTCGTCGTTGAAGACCCAGTCGCGCACGTGTATCACATCGTAGCTCCCCTCGCCGGTGGAGACCACCACCTGCGTGATGCCGGCGTTTATTATGAGCCTCTTGCACATCGAGCAGGGCATGGTGTCGCCCAGCAGCTCGTTCGTCTTGGCGTCCCGCCCCACGAGGTAGAGCGTGCCGCCGAGCATGTCGCGGCGCGCGGCGGAGATTATCGCGTTGGCCTCGGCGTGGACGCTGCGGCAGAGCTCATAGCGCTGCCCCGAGGGGATGCCCATGTCCTCGCGCGTGCAGCGGCCGAGCACGGAGCAGTTCTGCCGCCCGCGCGGCGCGCCGTTGTAGCCGGTGGAGATTATCTCGTCGTTGCGCACGATGATGGCGCCGTACTTGCGGCGCAGGCAGGTCGAGCGCGCGAGCACCGAGTCGGCGATGCCGAGGTAGTAGTTTTCCTTGCTGGTGCGGTTGTCCTGCATGTGTTCAGCCTCCATGCCATTTATTGAGTCTATTTTACGTTCCATTCGGGGATAAGTCAAGATGAAGAAGAACTATCAGAGAGAGCTTGACAGCGTAATATCCTCGCTGAGCTCGCGGCCCCGTCTGCTGCTGCACTCCTGCTGCGGGCCCTGCTCGAGCTATGTGCTCGAGTATCTGACGCGGTACTTTGAGGTGTATCTCAGCTACTATAACCCCAATATCCAGCCCCGCGGCGAATATGACCTGCGGCTCGAAAACCAGCTCAAGGTGCTCGGGCGCATCCCCGGCGTCACGCTCGTCCCCTGCGAATACGACGGCGGGGCCTACGACGAGGCCGTGCGCGGGCTTGAATCGGAGCCCGAGGGCGGCGCGCGCTGCACTGAGTGCTTCCGGCTGCGGCTGGACTTCGCCGCGCGCGAGGCGATGCGCCTCGGGTGCGAATACTTCGCCACCACGCTGACTGTCTCGCCGCACAAGGACGCGCAGAGGATAAACGCCATCGGCGAGGAGCTGGCGGAAAAATACTCCGTCAAATGGCTGCCCGGCGACTTCAAGAAGCGCGAGGGCTACAAGCGCAGCATCGAGCTCTCCCGCGAGTTCGGCCTCTACCGGCAGAATTACTGCGGCTGCCTCTACTCGAAAACCACCGAGGAATAAACGTCAACTGAATAACCCTGCGGTTTCCAACCCCGCACTGTTATAGGGGATTTCCCCGAAGCTAAATCAAAATGGGAGGTTATCACCATGAAATTCACACCGAGAAATCTCGCCTTCGCCGCGGTCGTCG
>CALWYR010000203.1 GCA_944385805.1 uncultured Oscillospiraceae bacterium | reverse complement strand
GCCGTAGGCCTTCTTGTTCTTGGCGAGGAAGAAGCCGACCACGAGCGCGAAGAACGCCACCATGGGCAGCGTCGCGAGGCCGGGCGAGACGATGGTGTTGACTATCATGCCGACGAGCATGAAGATTACGGGTATCCAGGGGCCGAAGGCTCCGCCGTAGAATTCAACTTTCTTTTCGGTATTTTCCATTTTCTAAGCTCCCTTTCTCTGTGCGTATCGTATCCGGCGAACGCGCTCAGGCGAGCGCCTTGAGGGCGGCGGTTATCTTGGCCGCGGCGCGCTCGAGGTCCTCGGTCGAGTTGGCGAAGGAGAAGCGCATGCTGCAGGCCTCGTCCTCGCCGTAGGCGCTGCCCGGCATACCGACGACTCCGGCGTTCTCGAGCAGGTACTCGCACATCTCCGCGGAGTTCATGCCCTTGATGTCGAAGTAGACCCATGCGTAGAAGGCGCCCTCGGGCAGGGTGCAGCGGACGCCGGGGATGGCGTTGAGCGCGCCGCAGAACATGTCCCTGCGCTGCTCATAGATCCTGCGCATCTCCTCCATCTCCCGCTCGCAGTTGAAGACCTCAACCGCGCCGGCCTGCATGAAGCCGCTCATGCATGAGAGGCTGTGCTGATAGAGGCGGTAGATGACGTCGAAGACGGGCTTGGCGGCCGTGAGATAGCCCATGCGCCAGCCGGTCATGGCCGCGCACTTGGAAAAGCCGTTCACGGTGATGACGCGGTCGGCCACGGACTTGTAAGAGCCGATGGAGACGCTGCGCTCGCCGTAGACGAGCTTCTCGTATATCTCATCGGAGATGACGTAGACCTCGGGGTGGGCGAGCATGAACTGCTCGACGATCTCCGCCTCGTCGGCGTGCAGGATGCGGCCGGTGGGGTTGTTCGGATAGTTGAGGATGAGCAGGCGGGTCTTGTCGCTGCAGGCGGCCTCGAGCTGCTCGCGGGTTATGCGGTAGTCCGTGCGGTAGTCGAGCTTCACCTTCACGGCCTTGCCGCCGGCGGCCTGCACGATGGGCTCGTAGGAAACCCAGGCGGGGTCGAGGATGATGGCCTCCTCCCCGTGGTTGAGGACGGCACAGACGGCGATGTAGATGGCGTTCTTGCCGCCGGGGGTCACGAGCACGCAGCCCTCGTCGCACTCGACGCCGTTCTCGCGGCGGAGCTTTTCGGCAATGGCGCGGCGCAGCTCGGGGATGCCGGGGCCCACGACGTAATGGGTGTTCCCCTCGGTGAGGCTGCGGATGGCGGCCATGGATATGCGGTCGGGCGTGTTGAAGTCCGGCTCGCCGCCCGCGAGCCCTATGACGGTCGGGTCCTTCTTCTGCATCTCCTTGGCCTTGGCCATAAGCACCATGGAGGCCGAGGGCTTCATAGCTTCGATCGCGTGATTCATATACAATTCCTCCCTGTTGATATTCACAAATAATTAATATTATTCTAATTTGAAATAGGCGATATGTAAAATACTGATTATGCATTTTAAAAATGTGCGGGATAGATTTTAAGCCCCCGTCCCCGGGGACCCGGCAAAGCAGACGCCCGGCCGGGAATTTCTTTTTCGATTTGGCTTGCTTTTCCTGCGCCGGTGTGCTATCATGGGCGGGTAACATTAAATTTGCTTATGCAAGCATAAATTTTTTTCATGTCAGGTGGGGGATTATGAACGACACCATGCAAATCATGATAACGATGGTCTGCTACATGCTGGCGGTCATCGGTATCGGCTTCGCCTTCGCGCGCAGGGCGAACCGCTCTTCGGACGACTACTTCCTCGGCGGCCGCACGCTCGGCCCCTGGGTCACGGCGATGAGCGCCGAGGCCAGCGACATGTCCGGCTGGCTGCTCATGGGCCTGCCCGGCGTCGCCTACTGGTGCGGCGTGGCGGACGCGAGCTGGACGGCCATCGGCCTCGCCATCGGCACCTACGTCAACTGGCTTATCACCAGTAAGCGCCTGCGGCGCTACAGCGAGAGGGCGGGCAACGCGATAACGCTGCCGGAGTTCTTCTCCAACCGCTTCCACGAGAGCGGCAAGGTGGTCATGACCATCGCCGCGCTCTTCATCCTCATCTTCTTCACGGTCTACGCCTCTAGCTGCCTCGTCACCTGCGGCAAGCTCTTCTCCACGCTCTTCGGCTTTGACTACATACCCATGATGGTCGTGGGCGCGGTCTTCGTGCTGCTCTATACGATTATCGGCGGCTTCCTCGCCGAGAGCGCGAGCGACTTCATGCAGGCGGTGGTCATGATCGTCGCGCTGACCGTCGTCGTCATTGTCGGCTGCGTCGCCGCGGGCGGCGTGGACGACGTCATCGCCAACGCGAAGGAGATCCCCGGCTTCCTCGAGTTCTTCGGCATGGCCACGCCCGTGACGGACGCGAGCGGCGACAAGACCGTCGTCGACGGCGTGCCGCAATTCGGCGAGAGGGCGGGCTACAGCTGGACGACCATCGCCTCCGGCCTGGCCTGGGGCCTCGGCTACTTCGGTCTGCCGCAGGTGCTGCTGCGCTTCATGGCCATCCGCGAGGAGCGCGAGCTCACCCGCTCCCGCCGCATCGCCACCGTCTGGGTGCTCATAAGCCTGACCATCGCCGTCTTCATCGGCGTCATGGGCCGCCAGCTCTACCCGACCGCGCTGCTCACCGCCTCCGACGCGGAGAACGTCTTCATCCTGCTCTCCACCAACCTGCTGCCGCCGATTATCGCGGGCCTCGTCATGGCCGGCATCCTCGCCGCCACGATAAGCTCCTCGGACAGCTACCTGCTTATCGCCGCCAGCGCCTTCGCAAAGAACATCTACCAGGGCCTCTGGAAGAAGGACGCCACGGACAAGCACGTCCTCTGGATGAGCCGCCTGGCGCTGCTGGTGATATGCGCCATCGCGATTGTGATAGCCCTCGACGAGAACAGCGTCATCTTCACGATAGTCTCCTTCGCCTGGGCCGGCTTCGGCGCGACCTTCGGCCCGCTGATGCTCTTCAGCCTCTTCTGGAAGCGCATCAACCGCGCGGGCGCCATCGCCGGCATGGTCGGCGGCGGCGTGATGGTCTTCGTCTGGAACCTGCTCGTCCGCCCGCTCGGCGGCGCCTGGGACGTCTATGAGCTGCTGCCCGCCTTCATCTTCTCGAGCATCTGCATCGTGGTCGTCAGCCTCGCCACCAAGGCCCCCAGCGAGGAGGTTCAGGCCGAGTTTGAGGCCGTCAGGAGCAAGGCGTAAAGCCCCAGGCAAAACAAAAAGCACCCCCGAGGGGGGTGCTTTTTTGCTGTTATTCCGGCCGCGGGCGGCGTTCCGGGGCTCAGAGGATGCGCTTGAACTGCTTATCCAGCTCCTTCCTCGTCAGCACCCAGGCGACCGGCCGCCCGTGGGGGCAGTAGCGAATGCGTCCGGAGCAGACGGCCTCGGCCAGCTTTTGCAGCTCGGCGGGCTCGCTGGAGGGGCCGGCCTTGATGGCGGCCTTGCAGGCCACGGTCTTGAGCAGCTCGGCGCGCGCGGACTCTATGTCCGGCCTGCGCGCGGCGGCGAGGGCCTCGCCGGCCTCCTTCAGCGCGGCGGCGGCCTCCTCGCCCGTGAGCGTGGCGGGGACGGAGCGCAGCACGAAGGCCGCGGGGCCGTAGCTCTCATACTCAAAGCCCAGCGCCGAGAGCCGGGCGGCGTTGGCCTCCAGCGCCGCGGCGCACTCGGCGGAGACGGTGAGCGTGACCGGGCTGAGCAGCGACTGCGTGCTCGCCGGGGCGTCGCGGAGCATGAGCGCGTCGTAGAGCTCGCGCTCGTGCGCGGCGTGCTTGTCGATTATCACCAGCGCGTCGCCCTGCTGCGCGAGGATGTAGAGGCCCAGCGCCTCGCCGATGACGCGCACCGGCTCCGCCCCGGCGCTCCCGGCGCCGCGGCGCTCGGGGACGGCGGCGCGCACGGCGTTGCCGCCGAGCTCGAGGCTGGTCTGGAAGGGCTCCGCTTCGCTGCGGAAGACGAGCCCGCCGCCGGTCATGGGCTCCGCCGGGAAGACGGGGAGCTCGGGCAGGGGCTCCGGCGCGCCGCCCGCGGTCCGTCCCGGCTCGGGGGCGAAGGCCGCGCGGCGCTCCGGCAGGGGACGGCCCTGGGGTATCTGCTTCCTCTGCGCCCAGCGCGGCGTCCCGCGCGCGGGCGGCTCCGTCTCGGCCTCGCCGCGCGCGGCCCCCGAGGTGTACTTTATCGCCGGGTCCTCGGCGGCCTCTACCGGCGGCCGGCCGGCCTCCAGCGCGCCCAGCACGGCGTAGTGTACGGCGTTGAAGACCTCGCGCTCGTCGGAGAACTTGACCTCCGTCTTGGCCGGGTGGACGTTGACGTCCACGGCGGCGGGGTTTATTTCAAGATATATGACGCAGGCGGGAAAGCGGCCCGTGAGCAGCGTGCCCCTATAGGCCTGCTCGACCGCGGCCTGCAGCAGCTGGCTTTTGATGTGGCGGCCGTTTACGAAGAAATACTGCGCGCTGCGGCTGCCGCGCCCGGCGGAGGGCGAGCCGGTGAAGCCGTGGACGCGCACCGCCCCGCCCTCCTCGCCGCTGGCTATGGGCAGCATGGCGAGGGCCGTGTCGCGGCCCAGCAGGGTATAGACCGCGCTCTCCGCGCGGCCGTCGCCGGGGGTGAAGAACTCCTCGCGCCCGTCGCGGATGCAGCGTATCGAGACGTCGGGCCGCCCCAGCGCGCAGCGCAGCGCCGCCTGGAGGCAGGCCGCGCCTTCCGCGCGGTCGCTCTTGAGGAACTTGCGCCGCGCGGGCGTGTTGTAAAAGAGGCCGCGCACGCTCAGGCTCGTGCCCTCGGGCGCGCCGGCGGGGCGCATCTCCTGGATGTCGCCGGCCTCGAGCGTCATGTACGTGCCCTCCGCCGCGCCGTGCTCGCGCGTGAGCAGCTCTATCTGAGAGACGCTCGATATGGCCGCCAGCGCCTCGCCGCGGAAGCCGAGCGTGCCTATGCGCTCGAGCCCGCGCTCGTCGGCGAGCTTGCTGGTGGCGTGGCGCAGGAAGGCCACGCCCGCGTCCTCGCCGGACATGCCGCAGCCGTCGTCGGTGACGCGGATGAGCTCCGCGCCGCCGCCGGAAATTTCCACCGTTATGTTTCTCGCGCCGGCGTCGATGGCGTTCTCGGTGAGCTCCTTGACCGCCGAGGCCGGCCTCTCCACCACCTCGCCGGCGGCGATGAGATCCGCCACATGCGGGGAGAGTATGTTTATCCTGGGCATTTGAATACCTCGCAAGCTGATTTTTCTGCCCCCATTATAATAGAAATGAGTTGAACTTTCCAGCAGGAAATGTTAATAAGCGTCCGCGGGCAAAAAATAAACCGCCTCGGCGGCGGCGGGGGCGCAAAAAACATCTGACCCCTGTCTCTACTCAGACAGGGGTCAGATGCCTTGATTCTTGGTATCTAACATCATTTTAACCTCTCTTTCTGCTGATTTCGGCGCTCCCGCCTGTTTGCTTGGTTGAATCCGGTCGGCTGAAATCGTTCACTTGGCTTTACGGCATTTTGTCATTTGACATTCGCTGTGTGCTCTTGTGCGTTTCTTCCCCCGTCTTCCTTGCGTTGGCGGCGGTGGCCGATCTCGATAAGGCGGCGGCTTCCCGCCCTGGCTCTTATCTTCTGGTCACAATATACCACAGTCCCGCCGTCTTGTCAACAGGAAATATACTTGTTTCACAAAAAGTTTTGGTCCGGCTCAGAGCCTGCGCTCGAGATAGACCAGCTCCGTGTCGAGCGCGCCCTCGTGCAGCGCGTGGTGCGTACCGGCGACGCGCCAGCCCTGCCGCGTGTAGAGGCGCTGGGCGGGCGTATTCCTGACGTTGGTGTCCAGCCGGATAACCTTCATCCCGCGACCGACGGCGACGCCGACGGCGAAGTCCACCATCCGCGTGCCGAGGCCGCGCCCCTTGGCGCGCGGGGACACGCAGAGCGTGTGCACAACCAGCACCTCGCTGTCCTCCGCCGGGTAGAGCCAGGGTATCTCATAGTATTCCTTCGCCTGGAAGGAGTTGAGTATAACGCTCGCGAGAACCTCGCCGTTCTCCTCGAGCACGTACATTGTGCCCGCGCTGACGCCGCGCTCGGCGGTCTCGCGCGTGGGGTAAGCGCCCTCTATCCACTGCGTATAGCTCACGCCCTCGCGCTCCTGGGCGAAAATCTCGCCGTAAATGGCACATATCGCGCCGATGTCCGCCGCCGTGGCCGCTCGAATCATAATCTGCACTCCCTTTCGTTTGCGCCATTCTACCACACCCCGCCCGCGATTGCAAGCAAGCGAAGCGCGAGCTATGCAGCCGGCATATTGCTTGCCCGTTGAAAATGTGGTACTTTATAAGCATGATAAAATGCGAAAGGATGCGGTGATATGCTCAAGCGCGCAATAACCTGGCTGCTCTGCGCGGCGCTGCTGCTCGGCCTGCCCGTGTCGGCGCTGGCCGCGGACGGGGACGGCGACAACCCCGAAACTCCGAACGTCTACGAATTTAGCTACAACGGTCAGAGCTATGCCCTGGCGCTGGCAGCCTGGCAAGAGGGCACGGAGAGCTTTGACCTCCTCGCCCCCTTCCTCTCCGGCGACGGCTATCAGTCGTTTAACGAGGGCTATATCTTCCCCGCCGAGGGGCTGGAACCGTACACGCAGTATCCCGTCGTCTTCCAGATGACGTATGGCAGCGCGCCGTCGGCCGTGGTCGATGAGAAGCTCACGGCGAAGATAAGCTCCGTCTCAGTCGTCTCGGACGCGCCCGGCGTTGTCAGCGCCAGGCTGCTCGCGAAGGACGGGCGCGGCTTCCCGGTCGAGACGCGGACGCGCGGCTTCGGTACGGCAGAAGTGACCGTCACCGTCGCCTTTTCTGACACCGGTATCGAGGCGCTGGCAAAGCCCATCGAGCTGGTCTCCACGACCGCTGTTGAAGCGGTCAAGACCCTGCGCGCCGACG
>CALWYR010000202.1 GCA_944385805.1 uncultured Oscillospiraceae bacterium | reverse complement strand
TGCGCGTTGTCGGCCAGCTTGTGGACGTTCTCGCAGCTGAGATAGCCGATGGAGTCTACGCCGATTATCTCGCGTATCTCCTCTATCGAGTGCTGCGCGGCGATGAGGTTGTCGCGGCTGTCGATGTCCGTGCCGAAGTAGCAGGGGTACAAAAACGGCGGCGCGGAGAGGCGCACGTGGACCTCCTTCGCCCCGGCCTCGCGCAGGAGGGCGACAATGCGGGCGATGGTGGTGCCGCGCACTATGGAGTCGTCGACGAGTATGACGCGCTTGTCGCGCACGGTGGAGGCGATGACGTTGAGCTTTATCCTCACCGCGTTCTCGCGCTTGGTCTGGCCGGGCTGGATGAAGGTGCGGCCGATGTACTTGTTCTTTACAAAGCCCACGCCGTAGGGGATGCCGCTCTGCCTGGCGTAGCCGAGGGCGGCGTCGAGGCCGGAGTCGGGCACGCCGATGACGACGTCCGCCTGCACGGGGTGCTCGAGCGCGAGGAAGGCGCCCGCGCGCTGCCGCGCGGTGTGGACGCAGCTGCCGTCAATGACGGAGTCGGGGCGCGCGAAGTAGATGAACTCGAAGACGCACTCGGCGGTCCTTCCCCCGCAGTGGCTGCGGTCGGACTCGAGGCCCTCGCGGGAGATGGTCACTATCTCGCCCGGCTCCACATCGCGCACGAACCTCGCGCCTATCGCGTCGAGGGCGCAGCTCTCGCTGGCGACGGCCCAGCCGTCGGGCAGCTCGCCGATGCACAGCGGGCGGAAGCCCATGGGGTCGCGCGCGGCGATAAGCTTGCGCGGGCTCATGACGGCGAGGGAATACGCGCCCTTGAGGTAATCCATGGCAGAACATACGGCGGCCTCGATGGAGCCGGTGCGCAGCCGCTCGCGGGTAATGACGTAGCTTATGACCTCGCTGTCCGAGGTGGAGGAGAAGATAGCGCCCTTGAGCTCGAGCTCCTCGCGCAGCTCGCTGGCGTTGGTGAGGTTGCCGTTGTGCGCGAGCGCCATGCCGCCCTTGATGTGGCGTATGACAATGGGCTGGGCGTTCTCGCGCGTGCGGCCGCCTGTGGTGCCGTAGCGGCAGTGGCCGATAGCCATTTCGCCGCGCGGCAGGCGGCGCATGACGTCCTCGGTGAAGACGTCGTTGACAAGGCCCACGTCCTTGTAGCCGGTTATCACGCCGTCGTCGTTTATCGCGATGCCGCAGCTCTCCTGGCCGCGGTGCTGCAGGGCGTAGAGGGCGCGGTAGGTCATGGGCGCCACGTCCTCGCCGTGCGAACGGGTCAGCACGCCGAAGACGCCGCACTCCTCATGCAGCTTGTCAAAGTAATCAAAATCCATAGCTCAGTCGCCGATGATGCGGCGCATAACCTCCTGATAGGCGTCTTCCACGCCGCCGAGGTCGCGGCGGAAGCGGTCCTTGTCCAGCTTCTCGTGGGTCTCGACGTCCCAGAAGCGGCAGGTGTCGGGGCTGATCTCGTCGGCCAGCACGATCGTGCCGTCCGGCAGGCGGCCAAACTCGAGCTTGAAGTCCACGAGCTCGATGCCGTGCTCGAGCAGGAAGGCCTTGAGAACCTCGTTTATTTTGAAGGAATAGGCCTTTATCGTCTCTATCTCCTCCGCGGTGGCCAGCTTGAGGGCGAGGGCGTGATAGCTGTTCATGAGCGGGTCGCCGAGCTCGTCGTTCTTGTAGCTGAACTCGATGGTCGGCTGCTCGAAGACTATGCCCTCCTCCACGCCGTAGCGCTTGGCGAAGCTGCCGGCGGAGATGTTGCGGATGATGACCTCCAGCGGGACTATCTTCACGCGCTTGACAAGGGTGTCGCGCTCCGAGAGCTCCTCGACGAAGTGGGTGGGGACGCCGTTCTCCATAAGGAGGCGCATGAGGCGGTTGGTGAGGCGGTTATTTATAACGCCCTTGCCCATGATGGTGCCGCGCTTTTCGCCGTTGAAGGCGGTGGCGTCGTCCTTGTAGGAGACTATGCAGAGGCTGTCGTCGTCGGTGGCGAAGACCTTCTTGGCCTTGCCCTCATACATCTGTTCGCGCTTTTCCATTATATTATCCTCCTTGAGTTTGTTAACCGTTGAGCTTTTCCTGCAGCGCCGCGTCCTTTTTGAGGGTGGCGGCGGTCATATCGGCGCGCATGGCGTCGAGCTTCGCCGCGAGTCCCTCGTCGGAGACGGCGAGGATCTGGGCCGCTAGCAGGGCGGCGTTCTGCGCGCCGTCAATGGCGACGGCGGCGACGGCGATGCCTGAGGGCATCTGCACGGTGCTCAAAAGGGCGTCGAGTCCGTCGAGCGTGCTGCTCTTGATGGGGATGCCGATGACGGGCAGGGTGCTGTTCGCGGCCAGGGCCCCGGCCAGGTGCGCGGCCTTGCCCGCGGCGGCGATGATGACGCCGAAGCCGTTTTCGCGCGCGCCCATGGCGAATTCGCGGGCCTGCTCGGGAGTGCGGTGGGCGCTCATGACGCGGGCCTCGACGGGTATATCCAGCTCGCGGAGCTGCTTCACGCACTTCTCCACGACGGGCCAGTCGCTGTCGCTGCCCATGATAACTGCGGCCTTCTTCATGCTCATACTCTCTCCTCCGAAAAATATGTCAAGGCCACGGCCAAAGCGGCCGTGACCTTGCTGTAAGCGCGTTATTTTACATACTCTCCGCCCATGTAGAGGGCGGCAGAAGGCAGGAAAAGGGCGCAAAAAGCCCCGGGGCCGGGCATTCGCAGCCGGGTCATGCGCACCGCCTCCTTCGAAAGTATACATAGATTTTACCGTCTTCCGCCCCAAAACTCAACCGCTTTTGCCATATACGCGAATTTTCATATACTTGAACAACTTTCCCCGCCCAATCCCGGCGCTTTATGCCGAATTTCACCGCGCCCCGCGTCCGTTTTCGCACCTTTGTCGCTTTTTGCCATTTGCGCGGCAAACCCCCGCGCCGTTTCCGGCGCGGGGGCTGGGGTTTTTCAGGCCCGTTCGCGGGATTTGAGGACGTTTATGACGGCCTTCTGCGCCGGGAGGCGTTCGCGCCTTGGGTACCTCTCCTCGTAGAAGCCGCGCAGGGAGGCGGCCTCTCCGGGGCCCAGCAGGTCCAATAGCGGCAGGGCGATGGAGTGGCTGGCGAGCAGCATCCAATACGCCTCGCGGTCCTTGCGGCGCTCGAGGGCCTGCGCGAACATGTAGCGGAGCGTCTCAGCCACGGAGGCCTCGTCCGGCGCGGAGGCGGCGTACTCGTCCACGGCCTCGGTGAGGCGCAGGACGAAATCGTCCTGGCAGCGCTCAAGTCCGGCCCCGCCGCCGAGGCCCAGCAGCCCGTCGATGCGGCGGCGGTTCTGCCGGGTCTCGTCCATGGCGGCGAGATAGTCACGGTAGGCCTGTGCTATGGCCTCGGATACAGCCATCAGGCCCAGGGGTTCTCGTCCGCGTAGGGCAGGCTCTTGGGCTGGTTCCAGGCAATGTCCTTGACGCCGAGCATCTTCATGACCTCGAAGAGGGCCTTGCCGTAGTGGCCGAAGGCGACGGCGCCGTGGTGCGGGTAGCGCTTGGCAATCAGCACGTGGCGGTAGAAGCGGCCCATCTCATGAATGGCGAAGACGCCGATGCCGCCGAAGCTGCGGGTGGCGACGGGCAGCACCTC
>CALWYR010000201.1 GCA_944385805.1 uncultured Oscillospiraceae bacterium | reverse complement strand
GGAAGCTCGCGCCCGTGCCGGTCGCGCCCTTGCAGCCGTAGAAGGGTATGCGCTCGAGCTCGAAGTCCAGCCGCTCGAGGTCGAAGGCGAGGTCCTGCGCCCACATGGCCGCGCGCTTGCCGACGGTGGTCGGCTGCGCCGCCTGATAGTGCGTGTAGGCGAGCACCGGCGTGTCCGCGTGCTTTTCGATGAAGTCCGCGAGCGCGGCGAGGGCGTTGACGAGCAGCATGCGTATCTGCTTCATGGCCTCGCGGTAGGCGATGAGGTCGCCGTTGTCGTCGACGTAGCAGCTGGTCGCCCCGAGGTGGATAATCCCCTTCGCCTTCGGGCAGTGGTCGCCCCAGGCGCGGATGTGGGCCATGACGTCGTGCCGGAGCTCGCGCTCATACTTTTCCGCGGCCCCGTAGTCTATGACTTCGAGGTTTTCGCGCAGCTCCGCGACCTGCTCGGCCGTGACGCCAAGGCCGAGCTTCATCTCGTTTTCCGCGAGGGCGAGCCAGAGCCTGTGCCAGGTGAGGAACTTGTAGTCGGGGGAGAAAATGTACTGCATCCGCTCGCTGGCGTAGCGCGAGCAAAGGGGGCTTTCGTAGCTGGACTTAGTCATAAAATCACTCCACTGTGACAGATTTGGCCAGGTTCCTGGGCTTGTCTATGGCGCAGCCGTTCTCGCGCGCTATGTAGTAGGCGAAGAGCTGCAGGGGTATGAGCTCGGGCAGGGCGGCGAAGAGCCGCTCGCCGCGCGGGACAAAGAGCACGTCGTCGGCCTCGGCGAAGATGCGCCTGTCGCCCTCGAGCGACACACCCAGCACCTTGGCGCCGCGGGCCTTGACCTCCTGGATGTTGCTGACCATCTTCTCGAAGAGCTGCTCCTGGCAGCAGAGGGCAACGACCAGCCGCTGCTCGTCGATTAGCGCTATCGTGCCGTGCTTGAGCTCGCCCGCGGCGTAGGCCTCGGAGTGGATGTAGCTTATCTCCTTGAGCTTCAGCGAGCCCTCCATGGCGGCTGCGTAGTCGATGTTGCGCCCAATGAAGAAGAGGCTCTTGTGCCCGTGCCAGCGCTCGGCGAGGTAGCGCACGTGGACGTTGAGGTCGATGGCGCGCTGCACCATGCCGGGCAGGGCGCGGATTCCCTCCACCAGCTCATTATAACGCGCGGAGTCTATCCTGCCCAGTCTTTTCGCGTACCAGACAGCGAAAAGATACAGCGCGGCCAGCTGTGTGGTATAGCCCTTGGTGGTGGCGACGGCTATCTCCGGGCCGGCGTGGGTATAGATGACGTGGTCGGCCAGGCGCGCGATGGTGCTGCCGACGACGTTGACGATGGCGAGGCTCCTTGCCCCGCGCGCCATGCACTCGCGCATGGCGGCGATGGTGTCCGCCGTCTCGCCGCTCTGGCTGACGACAATGAGCAGGGTGTGCCCGTCGATTATCGGGTCACTGTAGCGCAGCTCGCTGGCGAGCTGCACCTCCACGCTCACGCGGCAGAGCGCCTCTATCACGTATTTGGCCACCACCCCGGCGTGGTAGGCGCTGCCGCAGGCGGTTATAACAAGGCGGTTTATGCCCGCCAGCTCCTCGCTCGAGGGGTCGAAGTCCTCGAAGACTATCTCCCCGTCGCGGATGCGCGGGTCGACGGTGCTCTTGACGGCGCGGGGCTGCTCCATTATCTCCTTGAGCATGAAGTGCTCATAGCCGCCCTTCTCCGCGGCCTCGATGTCCCAGACGACGTGGCTGACGGTCTTTGTTATCTCGCGGCCCGTGCGGTCGAAGACGGTTATCTTCTCCGGCGTGAGCTCGGCGAGCTCGCCGTCGTCCATGTAGATGACGTTCTTGGTGTGGCTGACGAGGGCGGTGACGTCGCTCGCGAAGTAGTTCTCGCCCACGCCGAGGCCCAGCAGCAGCGGCCCCGCCTCCTTGACGCAGAAGAGCCGGCCCGGCGCCTCGGAGCAGAGCACGCCCAGCACATAGCTGCCCTCGAGGCGGGCGGCTGTGCGCATAACGGTGCGCTTGAAGTCGCCGTCGTAGTACTTTTCCAGCAGGTGGGCGACGACCTCGGTGTCCGTCTCGCTGCGGAAGACATATCCCTCTCCCTGCAGCTCGGCGCGCAGGAGAGCGTAGTTCTCAATGATGCCGTTGTGCACAACGGCAAAGAGGCCGTGCTCGCTCAGATGCGGGTGGGCGTTGGTGTCCGTGGGCGCGCCGTGGGTGGCCCAGCGCGTGTGCGCAATGCCGCATACCCCGTGCAGCGCCGCGCCGTTGGCCGTCTTTTCGGCCAGCCCGGCGACCGTACCCCCGGCCTTGACCCTCTCTATGCGCTCGCCGTCGTGGACGGCGACGCCGGCGCTGTCATAGCCGCGGTACTCGAGCCGGCGCAGCCCGTCAAGCAATATGGGCGCGGCCTGAAGCGTACCTGTATAGCCTACTATTCCGCACATTATTTAGCTCCTTCCTCCCGGCTGAGCGCCGCGCGCAGAAAGCCGAGGAACAGCGGGTGGGGTTTGTTTGGGCGGCTCTTGAACTCCGGGTGGTACTGCACGCCGACGTAAAAGGGGTGCGCGCTTATCTCCACCGCCTCGGCAAGCCTGCCGTCCGGCGAGCAGCCGGAAACGGTCAGCCCGGCGCGGGACAGCTCGTCGCGGAACTCATTGTTGAGCTCGTAGCGGTGGCGGTGCCGCTCGCTTATTTCCGCCTCGCCGTAGCAGCGCATGAGCGTGGTGCCGGGCTTGACGACACAGGGCCACGCGCCCAGGCGCAGCGTGCCGCCCTTGTCTATCTCGTCGCTCTGGCCGGGCATGAAGTCTATCACCTTGTGCCCGCTCGCCGGGTCGAACTCGCCCGAGGCGGCGTCGGCCCAGCCGAGCACGTCGCGCGCGAACTCGATAACGGCAATCTGCATCCCAAGGCAGAGCCCAAGGTACGGCACGCCGCGCTCGCGCGCGTATTTTGCCGCCAGTATCTTGCCCTCCACGCCCCGCGAACCGAAGCCGCCGGGCACGAGGATACCGTCCGCATCCGAGAAAAGGCCCTCCGCCGTCTCAGGAGTGACGCTCTCGGAGTCCACCCACTTTATCTCCACGCCGCGTCCCAGCTCATAGCTCGCGTGGCTGAGAGCCTCGGTGACGGAGAGGTAGGCGTCGTGCAGCTGCACGTACTTGCCCACCAGCGCCACGCGCACGCGGCCGCTGCGGCCCTTGATGCGCCCCACCATGGCCTCCCAGCCGGAGAGGTCGGGCGCCGGCGTATCCAGCCCCAGCTTGCGGCAGACGACGGCGTCGAGGCCCTCGCGCGCGAGCATCAGCGGCGCTTCGTAGAGGCAGGGCAGCGTCACGTTCTCGATAACGCAGTCGGGCTCCACGTTGCAGAAGTTCGCGATTTTGGCGAAGATGCCCGGGTCGGCGATGTGCTCGTCGCAGCGCAGCACGATGATGTCCGGCGAGATGCCGAGGCCCTGCAGCTCCTTGACGGAGTGCTGCGTGGGCTTACTCTTGTGCTCGCCGCTGGCGCGCAGGTATGGCACGAGGGTGACATGGATGAAGATGGCGTTCCCCTTCCCCTGCTCGAGCGCCACCTGGCGGATGGCCTCGAGGAAGGGCTGGCTCTCTATGTCGCCGACGGTGCCGCCAATCTCAGTTATGACCGCGTCCGCGCCCGTCTTGTTCCCCAGCGAGTAGATGAACTCCTTTATCTCGTTGGTGACGTGCGGGATGATCTGCACGGTGGAGCCCAGATACTCGCCGCGCCGCTCCTTATTGAGCACGTTCCAGTAGACGCGGCCCGTGGTGAGGTTTGAAAAGCGGTTCAGGTTCTCGTCGATGAAGCGCTCGTAGTGGCCGAGGTCGAGGTCGGTCTCGGCTCCGTCCTCGGTGACATAGACCTCGCCGTGCTGATAGGGGCTCATGGTGCCCGGGTCCACGTTTATGTATGGGTCGAGCTTCTGCGCGGCGACCTTCAGCCCCCGCGCCTTCAGGAGACGGCCCAGCGAGGCCGCCGTGATACCCTTACCCAGCCCGGAGACGACGCCCCCGGTTACGAAAATGTACTTCGGCATACTCAGACCTCCTTGCTCTCGAGCGGTATTATGACGCCGTTCGGCAGGCGTATCTTCTTATAGCTCTCGCCCACGCCGAGGCCCTGTTCCTCGGCCAGCAGCCCGCGGATGACGGCGCTGTGGGCCACGCAGAGCGCCGGGCCGCCCGGCGCGCGGCGCAGGCTCTCGACAAAGGGCCGCGCGCGGCTGAGCATCCCGGCATAGCTCTCGCCGTGCGGCGGGGCGTAATTCCGCCTGTCGGCGGCGTAGGCGGCGAACTCGCGCGGCCAGCGCTCGCCTATCTCAGCCCAGGAGCAGCCCTCCCAGTCGCCGAAGCTGAGCTCCGTGAGCTCGGCGGCGGGGATGACGGCGAGGCCCAGCGCGGAGCCGATTATCTCCGCCGTCTCCATCGCGCGCGAGAGCGGGCTGGAATATATCGCCTCCGCCCTCTCGCCCGAGGCGAGCGTGCGCGCGAGCTGCGCCGCCTGCGCCCGTCCCGCCGCGTTGAGCGGGACGTCGCTCGCGCCCTGTATACGCGCCGCGGCGTTCCAGTCTGTCTGGCCGTGGCGGACGAGTAAAACGCGCAATGGCTGCGCCTCCCTTGCTTCCTGATTGAGCCGGCCAATGGCCGCGCGGCCTCACAGCACGGCTATCAGCCCGTTGAGCCGCTCATAGAATTTCCCCACATGGACGCCGTCGAGCAGGCGGTGGTTGAGCTCCAGGCTGAGGTCGAGCAGCGTGCGGCCGCCCTCCTCGCGCCAGCGTCCCCAGGTCGCGCGGGGGACGGAGTCGGAGGGGTCCGCGTCGCGCTCGTTCTTGAAGGCGCTCACTGGGAACCATGGCAGGCAGGAGAAGTAGACGAGCCGGTCCTCGTCCCACTCGCCCTGGGTGATGAACTCGCGCTGCGCGGCGCTCCTGGCCTTGGCGCGGCGGCAGAAGTCGGCCATGTCGTCGCCCGCCTCAAGCGTGACGATGCGGAAGAGCTCGCTGCCGGGAGTGAGGTCGGTGAAGCTGGGCACGAGGCTCTCGTGCCGGATGATAACGCCGCCGCGGTCCTTGTAGAGGAAGGCGTCCACGCCCTCCATGGCCTTGGTGACGGCGAAGGTCATCGCCATGTAGAACGATAGCCCCCGCTCCTTGCAGACGGCGCGCAGCCGCGTGACCTCCACCGGGAAGGTGAGGTCGTAAAACGGGTCCGACATAGGCGCGAAAAAGTCATAAATCTCCCGCCTCGGCCAGGTGTCCTTGTCAATTATCCTCGGCATGGCTCGCTTCACTCCCATTCTATGGTCGCGGGGGGCTTGCTTGTCACGTCGTAGACTACGCGGTTTATGCCCTTTACCTCGTTTACTATCCTCGTCGAGACGCGGTCGATGAGCTCCCAGGGCAGGCGGGAGAAGTCCGCGGTCATGAAGTCACTGGTCTGCACGGCGCGCAGGGCGAGGGTGTAGTCGTAGGTGCGGCCGTCGCCCATGACGCCGACGGAACGCGTGTTCGTGAGGACGGCGAAGTACTGGTCGGGCATCGTCTCCAGCCCGGAGGCCGCGAGCTCGGCGCGGAAAATGGCGTCCGCCTCGCGCAGGGAGTGGAGCTTATCCTCGGTGACGTCGCCGATGATGCGTATCGCGAGGCCCGGGCCGGGGAAGGGCTGGCGCATGACCAGGCTCTCGGGCAGGCCCAGCTCACGGCCCAGCTCGCGCACCTCGTCCTTAAAGAGCATCCTCAGCGGCTCGATTATCTCGCGGAAGTCCACGTAGTCGGGCAGGCCGCCCACGTTGTGGTGGCTCTTTATCACCGCCGCGTCGCCCGCGCCGGACTCAATGACGTCGGGGTATATCGTGCCCTGGGCGAGGAAGTCGACCCTGCCGAGCTTCTTCGCCTCGGCCTCGAAGACGCGGATGAACTCCTCGCCGATTATGCGCCGCTTGCGCTCCGGCTCGGTGACGCCGGCCAGCTTGACGAGGAAGCGCTGCCTCGCGTCCACGCGCACGAAGTTGAGGCTGCGCCCGGAGAAGACGCGCTCGACCTCGTCGGCCTCGCCCTTTCTGAGCAGGCCGTGGTCAACGAAGACGGCGGTGAGCTTGTCGCCCACGGCCTCGCTGAGCAGCGCGGCGGCAACGGAGGAGTCCACGCCGCCGGAGAGCGCCAGCAGCACCCTGCCCTCGCCTACCCGGCGGCGGACGCTCTCGATGGCCTCGGCCTTGTAGCTGCCCATGGACCAGCTGCCGGAGGCGCGGCACACATTATATAAGAAGCTGCGCAGCATCTCGCGGCCATACTCGGTGTGGTTGACCTCGGGATGGAACTGCACGCCGAAGAAGCCGCGCGCCTCGTCGGCGATGGCCGCGTTGGGGCAGACGGCGGTGTGCGCGGCGTTGACGAAGCCGTCGGGCACGCGCTCCATATAGTCGCCGTGGCTCATCCAGGTGACGCTCTCGGCGGGCAGCCCGGCGAAGAGAGCGCAGGAGGTGTCGAAACGCGTGTCGGTGCGGCCATACTCGCGCGCGGTGTCCTCCTCGGCGGGCACGACGCTGCCGCCCAGGTACTGGGCCATCAGCTGGCAGCCATAGCATATACCCAGCACGGGCACTCCCAGCTCAAAGATGCCGGGGTCGGCCTTGGGCGCGCGCTCCTCATAGACGCTGCCGGGCCCGCCGGTGAGTATGAGCCCGATGGGGCGCATGGCTCTCAGCTCCCCGAGCGGAGTGTTATAGGGCTTGACCTCGCAGTACACCCCGCACTCGCGCACGCGGCGGGCTATGAGCTGGTTGTACTGTCCCCCAAAGTCAAGGACGACCACTGTTTCCTTCTGCATTCTGCTTCCTCTCCTCATATTTCTCGTGATACTCTATTATCTCTCTGGCGACGGCGCGCTTTTTCACGCAGCGGTCCATGGCCGAGCGGACGATGAAGCGGTGTGCCTCGCCCTCGCTCATACCGCGCATCTTGATGAGAATCAGCTTGGCGCGGTTCACCATGCGGATCTCCTCGACCAACGCTCTGATGTCCTCATAGGTGTACATACACAGACCCAGCCTCCCTTCGGCCAAACAAAAAACGACGCTTCCGATGCCTAAAGAGGGCACTTGGCCCCTGGTATCGTCAACGTCGCTGCCGACAAACGGGAACGGCTCAATGGCCAGCTCCATCACGCGAGATATTATATATTCAGCCCCCCTCCTTGTCAAGAGAAAAGTTGCCGCCGCGCGGGATTTTCTCCGCGCGGCGGCACATATTTACAGCTCGCTCCCGGCTATACGCAGCACTATCGTCTGCGCCATCAGCAGGCCCGCCGCGGCGGGCACCCACACGGCGCTGCCGGGCACGCTCCGGCGTCCCGGCGGCGGGGCCTCGAGCTGCTCGCATTCGCGCGCGGGCTCGTCGGAGAAGACGACCTCGAGGTGCTCTATCCCCCGCCGGCGCAGCTCGCGGCGCATGACGCGCGCGAAGGGGCAGCCGGAGGTCTCCGCGAGGTCGGTTACGCGCAGGCGCTGCGCGTCGAGCTTGCTGCCCGTGCCGAGGGCGGAGATTATGGGCACGCCGCGCTCGAGCGCCGTCTCGATGAGGTCGAGCTTGCAGCTCACGAGGTCGATACAGTCGGCGATGTAGTCGGGCTTTTCCGGCAGGACGCCGCGATTTTCGGCGCTGTAGAGCGCCGCGGCGGGCTCTATAGCCGCCTCCGGGGCTATGTCGCGGCAGCGCGCGGCGAGGGCCTCGGCCTTGCTCTGGCCTATTGTAGAGTGCAGCGCCTCGAGCTGGCGGTTGAGGTTGCTCTTGGCGACAAAGTCGGAGTCGATGAGCGTGAGCCTCCCCACGCCCGAGCGGCAGAGCGCCTCCGCACACCAGGAGCCCACGCCGCCGAGACCCACGACGGCCACATGCGCGCGCTCGAGCCGCCCCATGGCCTCGCGGCCGAGCAGCATCTCTATGCGTTTGGTGCTCTCAGGCACTGATACCGCCTCCTTAATAAAATGTGGGCGGCGAAGCCGCCGCCCACAGGGTTATAGTGCTGTAAGTCCGGTTACACCTTGGCGAACCAGTTGACAAAGCCGTTGACCTTGACGCTGTAGCCGCTCAGGAGCTCGGCCTCCCACGCGTCGTAGTCGGGCTGGCGCAGGCCCTGGGGCGCGCCGGTGTTGCTCAGGCCGTACTGGGCCAGGCAGTCGTGATAGTTGTAGTCGTCGGTGCCTACAAAGTAAACAAGGTGCCAGCCGGTGTAGTTGGAGGACTCGACGAAGATTATCTCGTTGTCGCCGGGCTGACGGGCGGAATCGAAAATCCAGTCGTTTATCTCGGGCACCATCTGATCCATCGCGACGTGCTCATAGATGCCGCCGCTGGTGCTGTAGATGCTGGAGTTGTTCGAGCCGCTGTCCTCGCTGTATTGGTCGGCGAGAGTGGCGAAGAGCTCCTCGCTGCCGCCGCCCTCGACCCACTCGTCGTAGATGGCGCGCAGGCTGCTCTCGGCCTCGTTCTTCTCGTCCTCGCTTATCGTGCCGTCCTCGTCGGTGTCGTCAGCCATGACGAGGATGTGGCGGAAGGCCACGCCGTTGTAGTCGGTGTTGTCGCTGCGGCCGCCCCAGACGATGACGAAGTAGCCGCTGCCCTCGCTCTCGATGACAGTGGCGTCGCCGCTCTCGCGGGCGCTGTCGAGCACCCAGTCGGCGAAGGCGTCGTTGTAGCCGCTGCTGATGGAGTAGCCGAAGACGTTGTTGAGCTCGATGGGCTCGGCGTCCTCAGCGTCCACCTCGGCGGCGACGGCGTCGGCCAGGCTCTCGCCGTCCTCGACGGCGGCCAGCACGGCGTCGGCGGCGTCCTTGGCCTCGGCCATGGTCTCGTCGGTGACCTCCTCGCTGGTCTCATCGGTCTCCTCGCCGGTCTCCTCGTCGGTGACGGTCTCGGTGACCTCGACCTTCTCCGCCTCGACCAGGTAGTACTCAAGGGTCAGGGCGTCGAAGTCGTCGGCGTGCTCGTCGTAGTAGCTGTCGAGCTCCTCCTGGGTGTATTCAAAGCCGTCGAAGACCTGGGCGCTGTAGTCCTCGGCCACGTAGGCGCGCTCGAGAAGCTCGCGCACGAGCTCGGCGTCCACGCCCTTGCCGTAGACGACGGCGCAGTAGCCGTCGGCGCCGCGCAGGTTGTTCTGCTCGGCCATGGACTCGAAGGTGGCGATGGTGCTGTCTATCTGCTCCGCGTCCTCCTCGCTGAGGGTGACGCCCGCCGCGGCGGCGGCTTTGTAGATGGCGGTGACCTGGACCATGTTGTCCAGCGCCACGGCGCGGAAGTAGTCCGCCCAGGTGGCGTCCTCAGGGCGGTTCTCCGCGCTGAAGGAATCGGGCACGCTCACGCCCAGCATGGAGAGCATGCTGTCGTCAAAGGTCTGGTCGTCCAGGTCGGAGTTGAAGTCCACCCCGATGAAGCTCGCGTAGGAGCCGTACTGGTAGCTGAAGTTGTTGACGGCGGTGTTGTAGTAGTACTGGTACTCCGCGTTGGTGTACTCCTCGTCGCCGATGGTCAGGGCGGTGGTGCCGGTGTAGAGCAGGTTGGTGTTCAGCAGCACGATGACCGCGATGAACAGCGCCACGATGACGCCGACGATGGTCCAGGTGCGGTGCTCCTTCCTGAGCTTCTGCTCCTCCTCGCGCTGGGCCAGAGTCTTGGGGCTGGCGCCGGCCTCGCGCTCGGCCTGACGCCGCTTCTTGTCCTGAGATGCGCTCATAAGCTTGGTTCAATCCTTCCGTAATGCGGCTCGCGGCCGCTTTTTTCTAAAGAGCCTGAATATTATAACTCAAACTCCCCCGCGTTTCAAGGCTAATATGTAAATTGTTGATTTTGACAGCCGGGCGTGTTAGAATAGTGTATCCTTACGCGGAGGTGGCGGCGTTGCGGAACTTATCCCGGCGGACGGAGGCGGCCTGCGCCGCGGCCATATTCGCGCTGGGCTTCGCGCTCCGGCTCATCGCCCTCGCCTCGCTCCCGGCGGGGCTGAATCAGGACGAGGCCAGCGCGCTCTACGACGCCTGGGCCATACTCAGCTGCGGCGTCGACCGCAATATGAACGCCCCGCCGGTGCTGCTCGTGAGCTGGGGCAGCGGGCAGAACGCGCTTTTGAGCTATCTCGCCATACCCTTTATCGCCCTGCTCGGCGCTGATTGCGCCGAACGTCAACCGCGTGAATTTCCTCTGGCTGCCGCTCATATACTTCGCGGCGCTGGGGCTCGACGCGCTCGGCGAGCTCGCGGGAAGGCTTTGGCCCGTGCTCCCGGCGGCGCTTCTCGTCTGCTTCGCGGGCTTTTTCGCGAGCTACTGCCTGAGCTTCGGCGGCGCGAGCCGCGCCGGCTTCTATCCGGGCCTCGGCGAGGCGGTAGAGTACGTGGACGCCCGCGCTCCGGATAGCGCCTATATAACCGACTAGGTCAACTCTCCCTACATCTTCGCCCTGCTCTATACGGAGACGCCGCCCGCGGACTTCGCCGCGACAGTTGAGTACGCGAACCCGGACGGGGCCTTCCGCGACGTAGAGGGCTTCGGCTGCTGGCGCTTCGGCCCGGCGGAGGAGGCCGCCGGCGAGCTCGCCATAGTCAATGTCAGCGAAATACAAGGCCGCGAGGCCCTGGCCGTCTTCGGCCGCTTCGCGGTAATAATACCTGAAAGTAAGTGATACCATTGTCAATAGAAAACCTGCGCCTCGCGGTGCTCATAGACGGCGACAACGCGCCGCGCGACTGCCTCAAGGGCATCATGGAGGAGATTGCGATATACGGCACCCCCATGATCAAGCGCATCTACGGCGACTGGGCCAGCCACGGCCTCAGCTCCTGGAAGACCACGCTGCTCGAAAACGCCGTCACGCCCAAGCAGCAGTTCGCCTATACGACGGGCAAGAACGCCACCGACAGCGCGATGATAATCGACGCCATGGACATCCTCTACACCGGCAAGGCCGACGGCTTCGTGCTCGTGAGCTCGGACAGCGACTTCACCCCGCTTGCCATACGCCTGCGCGAGAGCGGGATGTACGTCATCGGCATCGGCGAGGAGAAGACGCCCAAGGCCTTCGTCCAGGCCTGCGACAAGTTCATCCGCGTCGAGGTCATCCGCGACAAGTACAAGAAGACCGCCAAGCCCGCCGCCAAAAAGACCGCGGCAGCCAAGAAGACCGCCGGCGCGGCCAAGTCCGCCGACAAGCCGGAGAAGTCCCCCGCCAAGAGCGCGGCCAAGAAGCCGAGCCTCACCGCCGAGGTCAAGCCGCCCGTACCCGAGGATATAATAAACCTCATCGCCGACTCCGTGGCCGACCTCGCCGACGACGACGGCTGGATCGATATGTCCAACCTCGGCAACCTTATAATAAAGAAGCAGCCCGACTTCGACCCGCGCACCTACGGCTTCGGCAAGCTCTCCAACATGCTCAAGAACCTGCCCCGCTTCGAGGTGCAGGTGCGCGAGACCGCCGACCCCAATGTGCGCCCCATGTACGTGCGCGACGTGGAGGCCTGAACGAGCGCAAAAAAGCCCGGAAACGCTGTTTCCGGGCTTTTTTTCATTTCCCCACGCAGAACCTGGAGAATATCCTCTCCGTCACGTCGTCGCTGACGCTGCGGCCGTTGAGCTCGCCCAGCGCGCGCTGCGCCTCCTCGGCCTCGGTGAGGACGGCGTCCGGCGGCGCGCCGTCGGCTACGGCGGCGCGGGCGGCGCGCAAAGAGTCAAGCGCGCGGCGCACGGCCTCGGCCTGGCGGGCGTTGGTCAGTATCTCGCCCGCGGGCGCGTCCGGCAGAGGGTAGAGCTCGCGCAGCGCCCCGGCGAGGGCCGCGAGCGTCGCCGGCTCGCGCGCGCTCACGCTCAGGCGGCGCGCGAAGAAGTCCGGCAGCTCCTCGGGACTCAGGCGCTGCTCAAGGTCGCCCTTGTTCACGAGCGCTATCGCCTTCTTCGCCCCGCGCGCGGCCTCTATGACCTCCATGTCCTCGGCGCGCAGCGGCTCCGAGCCGTCGAAGACGGCCAGCACCAGCTCCGCCGAGGCGAGCGCGGCGCGCGTGCGTTCCACTCCCAGGCGCTCGACCACGCCCTCGGCCTCGCGCAGGCCCGCCGTGTCGGTGAGGCGCAGCAGTACGCCGCCGAGCAGCAGCTTTTCCTCCAGCGTGTCGCGCGTGGTGCCGGGTATGTCGGTGACGATAGCCCGCTCCCAGCCCAGCAGGGCGTTCATGAGCGAGCTCTTGCCGGCGTTGGGGCGGCCAAGCAGCACGGCGGGCAGACCCTCGCGCAGCACGCGCCCGGCGGAGAAGCTCGCCTCCAGCGCCGCGAGCGAGGCTATGGCCCCGTCCAGCAGCGCGCTGTAGCTCTCCAGCTCAAAGGGCTCGAGGTCCTCGTCCGGGTAGTCGAGCACCGCCGCGAAGTGGGCGGCCATGTCGGTGAGGAAGTCATAGACGGCGTCCGTGCGCCGCGTCACCGCGCCGGCGAGCTGTCCCGCGGCGTTGGCCGCGGCCAGGGGCGTCTCGGCGTCGATGATGTCCACCACCGCCTCCGCCTGGCAGAGGTCCATGCGCCCGTTGAGGAAGGCGCGCTTGGTGAACTCCCCGGCCAGCGCCTGCCGCGCGCCCAGAGCAAACAGCCTCCGCAGCGCCTCCGCGAGCACCACCGGCGAGCCGTGGCACTGCAGCTCCGCCGTGTCCTCGCCCGTATAGGAGCGCGGGGCGCGGCTGACGGTGCAGAGGCAGTAGTCGAGCGGCTCTCCGGCGGCGGAGCGCAGCTCGCCGTAGACGAGCTTCCTGTCCGCGTGGGCGCTCATGGGCCTCCCGTCCGAGGGGAAGAAGGCCGCGTCAATTATCTTCAGCGTCTCCGGGCCGGAGACGCGCACTATGCCGATGGCCGAGACGGCGGAGCCCGTCGCTATGGCGGCTATGGTATCCATGTACTCACCTCTCAAGTCTGCCGCCCGGCGGCAATTTCATGCAGTATCTCCGAGAACTCCTCCGACCTGGACTCAAGCAGGCCGTGGGTCATGTCCTCCATGACGTAAAACCCTTTTTCCGGCGCCTCCACGAGCTCGTAATACTCACGCGCCAGGCCGATATTCGTTTGATAGTCGCGCTCGCCGTTTATGTTGTAAAACGGCAGCTCGTAACGGGTCTCGTCCATGAGCGAAAGCGAGGCGAATTCCTCAGACAGCAAAAGCTCCGCGTATACGTTTTCGCCCCTGAGGTATTCGAGCCAGTCGGAGAGGCTGTAATACGGGTTAAAAACCACGGCGGCCGCCAGGCTGTAATCCCTGCCGCAGTCAAAAAGGCCGTAGCCGTACCTCTCCATGAGCGCGTTGCGGGCGGCATAGTGCTCCATGTCCGGCTGCTCCGGGTTCAGCTCCGACAGCAGCGCCTGGCCCTCCGGGTCGCCCTCCGCCCACACGGCGGCCTCGGCTGCGAGCAGCTCCTCGTTCAGGCGCATGTCGACGAGCTGCCCCACACCGATGAGGCAGTCGTAATACTCCGGGCGCTCGAGCGCCATACGGCAGCCCAGATAGCTCCCCCAGGAGTGGCCGAGCAGCGTTAAGCTCTCCACGTCCAGCCGGGCGCGGAGGAACTCTGTGAGCGAGAGCCCGTCCTCGACCAGCTGCCCGCAGCTGAGCTCATCCGCGCCGCCCCGGCTCTTTCCGCAGCCGCGCTGATCCCAGGTCACGACAGTATATATGTCCGCCCACTTGCGCGTAAAGGCGTGATCGTACATACTGGTAGCTGAGCCCGGGCCGCCGTGCAGGTAGAGCAGCACCGGATTGCCGGCGTCCTCGCCGTATATGCTTATCCATTGCCGCGAGCCGTTGAGTTCAACGTACAGCTCCTCATTTATCCCGCCGGGCGGGGTCCTGCCGTTTATGAATACGCCCACGGCGCGCACGGCCAGGACAAGCAGCAGGAGCAGCGCGAACGCTGACAGTATTATGAGCGGCTTTTTGGCTGCGCTCGGCTTTCGCTCTCTTTCCATTACGCGTCCTTTCCGCAAAGCCCCATAAAGTCAAAGCCCCCAAACGGGGGCTTTGACTTTATGCTCACATGGAGACCTGTACGCGCAGGCTCTCGTTAATTATCCTCGCCACTATGGTGGCGGCCTCGTTGCGGCGGATGCCGCTGTCGGGGTTATACCGCCCGTCGGCGGTCATGCCGTTGAGGATGCCCGCGCGGTAGAGAGCATAGATGGCCGCGGCCCCCTCGCTGTCGAGGGGCACGTCGGGGATGAGCTCGATGCGGTTGATGGCCGTGCGGTCCCAGACCGGGGTGGCGTTGTAGAAAAGCTGCGCGAAGTCGCGGCGGTCGATGCGCGCGTTCATCGCGTCGGGGCCCATTGAAGCGTACTCGCTGCCGGCGATGCCGGCCTCGACGGCATAGCTCACATAGCTGCGGTACCAGAGCTCGGGGTCGCCGGTCAGGGTGACCTTGCCCGTCAGCAGGTACTGGTTGAGGCAGGCGGCTATCTTGATGGCCTGGGCCACGGTGAAGCCGCTCTCGGGCTCGAAGATGGTATCGCTCATGCCGTCGACCAGCCCGGCGTCCACGGCGGCGTAGACGTAGTCGTAGTACCAGACGCCCACGGGCACGTCGCTGAAAGTGCGCGAGAGCGCGCGCTTCTCAGCCTGTCCCCAGACGGCGACGCGCGCGGCGCTCCCGGCGCTGACAACGGCGCCGACCGTCCCGCCCAAGACGTAGAGCTCGTTGGCGCTCAGGCTGCCGCCCTCGCTGCCCGCGCCCTCGCTGACGTTGACGACCGTGCCCTCGGCGCTCATGCTGGCCGAGCCGGAGAGCAGCAGCGCGCTGGCTCCCGCGCCCAGGCTTAGCGTGTCGCCCGCGGCGAGGTCATAGACCCTGGCGCCCGAGCCGGCCCGTGCCGCGGCGGAGAGGGCCGCGTCGATACCGGCGACGTTCTCGTTCACCAGCTCGCGCCCCCAGCGCCCGGCGAAGCTCTCGCTCACCAGGGAGTCGGCGAGGGCGACGCCCGCGCCGCACAGCAGCAGGGCGGCCATCAGCAGGCAGAGCGCCCGCCTGAGCTTCATTGCTGGAGCCGCGCGGCCTTGGCCGCGGCGGCGGCCTCGGCGTCGATACGCTCGCTCAG
>CALWYR010000200.1 GCA_944385805.1 uncultured Oscillospiraceae bacterium | reverse complement strand
GCTTCGCTGCGCGCAAAGAAATCTGCCGGCCGAGGCCGGCAGATTTTTCACACTCCGCTCCGCGAGAGGTAATTTTGTCCGGGCAAAGCCCGGCCAAAATTCGGCGAATTCGGCACGAATTCGCCTTACGATTGCATTCGATGCCATTTGTTTCGCCGCTGAGGCGGCGAAATTCTGCGAAGCGAAAGCCCGGCTGTGCGCTAAGGCGCACAGCTGCGGGCTTTCTGTTGGTAGGGGGATTGGGATCGGGTGCGGATTATTGGGGCTTCTCAGTTGGGAACAGCGAAGCGCTGATTTTGATAGAGAGGGTTGCTTTGGAGCTCGGGGCTTGGGCCGGTGAAGGCGCGGGCGGCTTCGCTGTCGCCCTGAAGCAGCCACATAAACCAGGCGGTGACGTAGCCGTCGCCGTAATACAGCATCTCGCCGTGGCCGATGTCCCTGCGCTGAGCCATCACCTTCATGACGCCCTCGGGGATGCCCTCAAAGAGGGATTCCATGCCTTCAAGCGTCACCAGGCCGGAATCGGCGTCGCCGGTGGAGGCCATAATCAGAGTGGGCGTCTGAATTTTTGTCTCGTCGTAGTCCCACATCAGCGCCTCGGAGACCGCCTTGTTTCCCGCGCCGCTGAGGATAACCGCGGCCTTATAAATATCCGCGTGCCGCTGCTCGGTCATGGCGTTGATTACTCCCGTGCCGCCCTGGGAATGGCCTGTTATGCCGACGCGGCCGAGGTCGATTTTCCCGAGGAATATGTTGTCTTCACCCTCGGCCTCATAGCTGTTGAGCGCGCTGAGATATCGGACGCACATCTCGGCGCTGAAGCCGTTCCAGGCGTATTCCTCCTCCGTGGCGACCGTGATGAAGCCCCAGGAGGCCATATGTTCCTGCAGCGCGGGATACTTGGAGCCCTTGACGCCGGTGCCGTTCACGAAGACCACCACGGGCAGCGCTTCGCAGTCCGCGATGTCGAGGGGATAGTATATCCCGAACTTTTCAAAGGAGTTCAGGCTCGCGCTCTCATAATAGCCTGTCTCGTGCGGGCCCATGGCGAGGTACTTCGCCTCCAGCGCGCCGCCTGTCTCCACCTTGACCGTGTAGTCTTTGGGTACGGCGGGCGCTTTTGAGATAAAGAGCAGCAGCGCCGCGGCCGCCGCGATGATTAAAAGCAGGATGACGCCGATAATCAGCAGAATTTTTTTCACAATTTTCCTCCGTCGCATCTTAATTCGCCGCCGAGCGGATTTTGCTCTTGACAAAGCGATGAAACAACTGTATCATCAAGACGGAGCCGAGTCAATAGCTCGGGCGAAAATGAGACATTTTGGGAGGATTTGTATCGGCCCATGAACAACAGGGAGAAGAACAGCTATGTGAAGTCGCGCATTCTCGAGGCGCTTCTCGAGCTGACGCGCGAGCGGAGCTTCGGAGAAATTTCGATAAGCGCCCTGACGGAGCGCGCCGGGGTGGGCCGCGCGTCCTTTTACCGCAATTTCAAGAGCCGTGAGGACGTCCTGCGGCAGGAGAACAGGCGGCTCATGGAGCTGTGGCGGCTCGGCTGGGAGCGCGAGCCGGGCGGCGCGGAGAATTTCCTTGTGAGCCTGCTGGACTTCTATAAGGAGCACTCGGTCTTCTATCTGGCGCTCTACCGCGCGGGCCTTTTCAGCCTGCTGCTCGACGACTATCTGAACTGGCAGGAGCTCGGCCCGGAGCTGCCGAACGCCCTGGCCTATCTCAAGTCCTCCATAGCGTACATGATCTACGGCTGGGTTGTCGAATGGGCCCGCCGCGGCATGCCCGAGTCCGGAACCGAGCTCGCGCGCATGATAGCCGAATCGCAGAAAAACGAGCCCGGCTCGACCGGGGCTGAACAGGAGAGAGGTGCGATATGAAAAACGCCGTTTTAACAGCCGCCAAACTGCTTCTTGTCGGCTTTGCCGCAACCGTAGTGCGGATAATTGGGCAGCTCGCCATCCCGGCGGGAGAGCAGAGCGTTTTGGCCCCGAGCGTGTTCGCGCTGAACGGAACCATGCCGCTGGCCTTCACGGTGTACGGGCTCTTCGCCTATACCTGCATCGCCGCGCTCTTCCTGCTCCTGCGCGGCAGAATGGGCGGAGGCCGGCTGTGGCAGGGGCTGCGCTATGGGCTCGCCTGCTGCGCCGTGTGGGTGGTCTACCTCTGGGAGCCCCTTCCGCACGTGGCGGCGCTCGACCGGATAACCTATCCGATCGCGGACAGCCTGGCCCTGCTGGTCATGGGCCTGCTGCTGGGTTTGCTGCTCGGACGGCCCTCTCACGCGCGGGAGAGGGGCGGCGTCGGGCCGCGCGCTCTGCCGCTGCTCAGCGTCACGCTCTGCTTCCTCGCCGGGCGGCTTATCATGTACCTCGCCGGGATTTACTCGTCCTTCTCCGAAAAGACGGCGGAGACCCTGCTCTGGTGCCTGCTGACCGGCTTCACGGCCGCCTGCGTCATGGTCTGGCTGAACGCATACGTGCCCGGCGGCAGCCGCTTGAAGCGGGCGCTGATTTTGGGCGGGGCGCTTTTCGGCGCGGATCTGCTGCTCTTCAACTTCTTCATGCCCCTGGTCTTCGACGCCGACATACCCGACCTGATTCTGCGCACCCTGACGGACACCCTGGCGGTCACCCTCGGCAGCCTGAGCCTCCAAAGCCCGCCGAGCTCCGAGAAAGACCCAAACAATGAACTCCCCGCCCAAGCGTCAAGCAAATAAAAAGCTAAGCCCCTGACTCGTCAGGGGCTTAGCTTCAATTTTTCCTCAACCCTCGCGGCGTTTGCGGACGCCGGTGTTCCCCGTGCCGCGCACCTCCTCGTGGTAGAAGTAGTCTACAATCACCGGATGCCCCGGCTCCGCACGGCCGTAGGGCAGCTCGTTGTCCACGAAGGGGCAGGCGCAGTCCCTCGCCAGCGCCTCGGCGCGCTCTTCCAAAGCGCGGAAATAGCTCCGGTCGCCTTTGTTGTAAATAGCCTCGTAAAGCGGCGTGAGCTCGGGGTATTTTGCCCGGATATAGTCCATTATGTCCTTCTTGAAGCCGCCGCGCAGGTTGAGATTTTCCAGCCACACCAGGTCGCACTGGTTCCTGACGCGATGGAAAATCGCCTCGAAATCCGTGATGCCCGGGAAGACCGGCGCGATGAAGCAGACTGTGCGGATGCCCGCGTCATAGACCCGCTTCATGGCCTCGAGCCGCCGGGCGATCGGGACGGCGCTGTCCATGTCGTTCTTGAAGCCCTCGTCCAGCGTGTTGATTGACCAGGACACGGTGACCTTACCCAGCTCCTTCAGCAGGTCAATGTCCCGCACCACCAGGTCGGACTTGGTGCAGATAAGTATCTCCGCGCCGCTGCCCCTGAGCTGCTCGAGCAGCCTCCGCGTGCTGCCGAAGCGCTCCTCCTGCGGCAGGTAGCCGTCTGTCACCGAGCCTATCACCACCCTCTGCCCGGCGTACTTCTCCGGCTTCCGGATAGGCGGCCAATGCTTCACGTCCAGGAAGGAGCCCCAGGGCTCGGTGTGGCCGGTGAAGCGCTTCATAAAAGAGGCGAAGCAGTATTTGCAGCCGTGGGTGCAGCCCACGTAGGGGTTGACCGAGTAGCCGCCCACGGGCAGGCTGGACCTGGTCATGATGTTTTTCGTCTCCACGTCCCGGATGAGGACGCCGTTTTCCACTATCTCCGCCATGCTCTCTGTTCCTCCAATACCCGGCGGAAGGCCGCTTCGCCTCCGTTCGGGCCCTCCCGGTGATTGACCGGGCCGAAAAATGCTGATATAATAATTATACCTGATTGCAAATTCCAATCAAGTACGCAAATCATCTGTACCTGGTATCGGAAATTATACCTTAACGAAGCGGAGTGTCAAGCATGACCTACGAGGAATTCAAGCAGAGGGTCGGCGGCGTCATCCTGACCGAGGGCGGCAGCTGCCCCGTCGTGCCGGTGGTGCAGCTGCTTCAGGGCAAGTGGAAGCTGCAAATCCTCTACGCACTGTGCATCAAATCGCCCATGCGCTTCGGCGAGCTCAAAAAGATGCTCCGCCCCGTCACCAACACGGCCCTCGCCAACGCGCTCCGTGAGCTTGAAGGCGACGAGCTCGTATCGCGCGTCCAGTATAACGAAATGCCGCTGCGGGTGGAGTATTCCCTCACGGAGAAGGGGCGGGACCTGCTGCCGGTATTTTACGCCATTTCCCAATGGGGAATGAAGTACATTCCCTAGTTGTAGAAGTGAGTATAGCGGCCGCCTCATAAAAGCGGCAGGCTCCCTCAGCCGGCTATGGACGGCATACCGGCTGATTCAATGCTCATCGGCTTTCCCCCGCGCTGGTTCGTGCGGCTGCCGCCCCCGCACCTTCACCGGATGCTTTTCTCCACCATTTTACCCCGGACACCCAAAGGCCCCCCAACGCAGTTCTGTTTCCTGCGTCAGGGGGCTTTTGTCTGTTGTAAGTTCTCACCGGGACTGTCCATCCTGATTTTGAAACTAAAAAGCGCCGCAGCCTTGATACGCATTGTATCAAAACCGCGGCGCTTTTTTGGAAAATGACCCGAATTGTGATACAAATGAACCCCCTTTTGCATTAGGGGGTTCATTTTGTGCCGAGGGGGTTCAATCTCAGTCTGCCGTTTGAGTTTTCACTAAAGCAGGCTATACGCCCAGCAAATAAAAACCGAGGTTCTGCTCATCCGCCTGTAACCATCTGCACAGGATTTGATACTCCGGCGGCTTTTCTTCCGCAAGTCGTTTTATGATTTCATTTGTTCGCTCTCTGGAATAGAAGTTGATCCCCAAAAGGTCCATCGGGCCGCGATCCCCGTTGTTATAGACGCCGCCCGTGATGATATCTCCGTAGCTCTGGTAAAAAAGATCCATGTCATCGCCGGAGATGTATAGAGAGTCATCTTTCCAGTCCTTTATCGAATCAACCGAAACAATTTCCCAGAGGGAAGTCCCTTCCGGTAATCTGCAGTATTGGATTTCAATAAAATCCGAACCGCCAAACTCCCTGCGTTCCGTTTGGGAGTGGAATGAATGAAACAGCAACGATCTCACCTCGAAATATTACGGAGCTGGGCGTCAATATCCCGCCCGCCGTACATGACGCGGAGCACCGTGACAGTTTTCGTCTCGTGCTCCGGAATGTAGAACACCAGGTAATTGTCCACCGGCATGACCCGCAGGTTCCGGCCGCGCCATGGCTCCCGGTCGTAGACCCGGAACCGCTCCGGCATCTCATCCAGCTTGAGGATGTTCTCCTCCAAGCGGTTCAGCTGACCCTTGGCGTTCTGCTCCGACTGCAGTTCTACTGCGATGTAGCGGTAGATTTCCCGCAGGTCATGCTTTGCTTCCGGGGTCAGTGTCACCTCATAGCTCATACGCCCAATTCTCCCCGCAGCACGTCAAACGCCTGCTTTGCCGGGATGGTTTGCCCGGCCTTCATCTGGGCGTAGCCCTTCTCCAGTTCAGTATCCAGCTGTTCTGCCGTCATGCGGCTGACGTCCAGCGGATGCTCCGGGAGCTTTACCTCGAAGGGCAGCCCCCGCTGGAGGATGATCTGCTTGTAGAACATGGTAATGGCGTTGGACGCCGGGATGCCTAAAGCGCTGAGGATGGCTTCCGCCTGTTCTTTGACCTCCGGCTCAATGCGCGCATACAGATTTGCCGACTTTGCCATATTCAAGACTCCTTTCGGGATTTGTGGTTTCTTTCTTGCCTTCATTATACTCTATTGTACGGACAAAAGCAAGGCATATATTTAAATTCAAAAAGCGCCGCAGTCTTGATACGCATTGTATCAAAACCGCGGCGCTTTTTTGGTGGACCTGAAGAGACTCGAACTCTCGACCTCTCGGATGCGAACCGAACGCTCTCCCAGCTGAGCTACAGGCCCATTTTAAATTAGCGCGCCCATTCAGGCGCCTGATTATTATACCATACATTTCTGATTTGTAAAGAGTAAAATTACTTGTTGCTAAAATTCTTTACATGCTGTATAATACCAGAGCGGTCATTTGCAAGGCTGCACCAGTCGGGGAGCCAGCGGTGCCCTGTAACCCGCAATCCGCTACAGCGGGGATGGATTCCCAATAGAGGACAGTGCGATGTGCCGTCTGCCCACGGTAAGCGGCGTTGAAGCCCCGGTCCCGCGCAACGTATTCCCGTGAACCATGTCAGGCGGGGAACCGAGCAGCATTAAGCGGGCCCATACGTGTGCCGCGGGGCTGCCGGGGCCGAGCCGGCTGCCGCGGAAGCGGGCGTGTCGGCTGTTCGATTGAGGGTGTGCAGTCTTGCAAATGGCCGCGCCACGAGACCGAACCCGCTGCGCTGGGCTTCGGTTTTGTGTTTAATTGGGGGCTTTGAGCCCGAAGCCCGGCAAAGCCCAATTTCAAGCTAAGGGGGTGAGCCCGTGTATCAGGCGCTTTACCGCAAATACCGGCCCAGGACCTTTGACGACGTCTGGGGCCAGGAGCATATCACCGAGGCGCTGAAGGCCCAGGTCGCCGCCGGGCGCACCAGCCACGCCTATCTCTTCGTGGGCACGCGCGGCACCGGCAAAACCACCTGCGCCAAGCTGCTCGCCCGCGCGGTCAACTGCGAGCATCCCGTGAACGGCAGCCCCTGCAACGAGTGCCCCGCCTGCCGCGGCATAGAGTCCGGGCAGATAATGGACGTGGTGGAGATAGACGCCGCCAGCAACACCGGCGTCGACAACATCCGCACGCTGCGCGACGAGGCCGTCTTCGCCCCCGCCGCGGTGAAAAAGCGCGTCTACATCGTCGACGAGGTGCACATGCTCTCCGGCGCGGCCTTCAACGCGCTGCTGAAAATACTCGAGGAGCCGCCCGAGCACCTGATGTTCATCCTCGCCACCACCGAGCTGCGCAAGGTGCCGGCCACCATCCTCTCGCGCTGCCAGCGCTTCAGCTTCCGCCGCCTGGACGCGGAGGTCATAACGCAGCGGCTCAAATACGTCGCCGAAAGGGAGGGCATCAAGCTCACCGACGGCGCGGCGGACATGCTCGCGCGCCTGGCCGACGGCGGCATGCGCGACGCGCTGAGCCTCCTCGACCAGTGCTCCGGCCGCGAGCTCGTCGACGAGCAGGCCGTGCTCGACGCCACCGGCTCCGCCGGGCAGGAGCGCATAACCGCGCTGCTCGACGCCGTGGCCGGCGCCGACACCGGCGCGGCGCTGGACCTCTTCTCCGCGCTCTGGACCGACGGCAAGGACGCCGCCGGCGTGCTCTCCGACCTCTCGGCGCTTATCCGCGACACTTTGCTCCTCTCCGTCGCGCCCAAGGGCGCGGGCGCGCTGCTCTCGGGCGCCTACAGCGGCGACGTGCTCTCGCGCTTTGCCGCGCGCTTCACCCGCGAGGAGCTAATCAGCGCCCTCAACGCGCTGCAGGGCGGCATCTCCGCCATGCGCGACAGCCCCTCCCCGCGCACCGTGGCCGAGCTCACGCTCATCCGCCTCAGCGACAGCAGCCTCTCCGCCGACTCTGCCGGCCTCGCGGCCCGTGTGAGCCGTCTGGAGGCCGAGCTGGCGACGCTCCGCTCGGGCGGGGCCTCCCTTCCCTCCGCGGCGCGCGAGCCCGCAGCCGAGCGCGTGGCGCCTCCTGAGGCGAAGCCTCCGGAGCCGGCAAAGGCCGCTCCGGCGCAGTCCCGGCCCGCGTCGGAGGAGCCCGACGCGCCTCCGCCCTGGACGGACGAGGACGCGCCCCCGGAAGAGGGCGGCTATGCCGGCCAGCGGCCCGCGCGGCCCGCGCCGGAGCCGGCAGGCGCGGGGAGCGAGCCCGTCCGGGCTGAGGGCGGCCTCAGCTGGGAGCGGCTGGTCGCCGCGGCCAGGCCCAGGCTGCCCGCGTCGGTCAAGCACGTCTTTGGGACCGCCGCTTTCGCCGGCGGCGAGATTGCCGGCGACGAGCTGGTCATAACGACGCGGTCCTCTCTCTCATACAACATGCTCAACAACCCCTCCTGCCTCGACATCCTGCGCCAGACGGCCTCCGAGCTGGCGGGAAGGCCGATCACCCTTCGGCTGCAGAGCGGCGAGGACGACGGCTCGGCCCGGCGGACGCTGGACGAGCTCAGACAGTTTGAAATAGTAAAATTCACCGGAAAGGGCGGTAATAATCATGGCTAAAGGCGGATTCCGCGGCGGCTACGGCGGCATGGGCGGGATGAACCAGGCTAACATGCTCAAGCAGGCCCAGAAAATGCAGGCCGAGCTCGCCAAAATGCAGGAGGAGCTGGAAAACAGCGCCTTCACGGCGACGGCGGGCGGCGGCGCGGTCAAGGCGACGGTCAGCGGCCGCCGCGAGCTGACGGCGCTGGAGATAGACCCCGACGCGGTCGACCCCGAGGACGTCGAGATGCTCCAGGACATGGTCATCGCCGCCCTCAACGAGGCCCTGCGCAAGGTCGAGGAGGCCTCGAGCACCGGCATGAGCAAGATAACCGGCATGAAGGGCCTGCCCTTCTGAGCTCCACCCCATCTCCCCCGCGACACTCGCCGCGGGGGTTAATTCTCTGATGATAAGGAGGGCTTTACATGGCCTCACCCTTTGTTGACAAGGTTACCATTGAAGTCCGCGCCGGTAAGGGCGGGGACGGCGCGGTGAGCTTCCACCGCGAGAAATACGTGGCCGCCGGCGGGCCCGACGGCGGCGACGGCGGACGCGGCGGCAATGTCATTTTCCGCGTCGACGACCACATGAGCACGCTTATGGCCTTCCGCTACAAGCGCAAGTTCGCCGCCGGCAACGGCGCTCCCGGCGGCGGCAAGCGCTGCACGGGCAAGGACGGCGAGAGCATCGTTCTGCGCGTCCCGCGCGGCACGGTCATACGCGACGCCGACTCCGGCGCGGTCATGCACGACATGAGCTCCGGCGAGGACTACGTCGTCTGCCGCGGCGGCCGCGGCGGCTGGGGCAACAAGCGCTTCGCCACCGCCACGCGCCAGACCCCGCGCTTCGCCAAGCCCGGCCTGCCCGGCGAGGAGCACCGCGTGCTGCTCGAGCTCAAGCTGCTGGCCGACGTGGGCCTCGTGGGCTTCCCCAACGTGGGC
>CALWYR010000199.1 GCA_944385805.1 uncultured Oscillospiraceae bacterium | reverse complement strand
CGCGGTCGACGTTGTCCATAAAGAGCTTCATCATCGCGTTCTCCTTGCTGGAGAGGACTATCTCCTCGCCGTTTTTATAGAAGCGCAGCGTGCCCGTGTCGTAGGAGAAGGGCCCGGCGCTTACCACCTTCTCCATCGGCAGGACGCGGCTGCGGCGTATCAGCGCGCGCGCCTTGACGGCGAAGACCACGGGGTTGAAGGGCTTGGTCACGTAGTCGTCCGCGCCCAGGTCGAGCGCGTAGAGCTGCTCATAGTCCTCGCTGTGCGCGCTGCACACGACCGCCGGCGTGCGCACGCCGCGCCGGCGCAGATCCTGTATGAGCCGGAAGCCGTCGATGCCGGGCAGGTCGAGCTCCAGCACCACCAGGTCGTAGCCCACGCGCCAGAGCCGCTCCATGCCCTCCTCGCCGGAGGAGACTGCCTCCGCGCTCATGCCGGAGGCGCGCAGGGAGCGCGCCAGCACCATGCGGGAATTTACATCGGGGTCGATTATAAGCACATTGTCCGCCACGGGGACGCCTCCCATCGGTTTCTTAACAAAAATTAAGATTTGTTTAATAAAGCAATTATAGGGCATATTGTGCGAGATTGCAAGCAAATTGCCGAAATTGAGAGAGAATTTCTCCGCTATATCAGCTTTTAAAGCGTGCGCTTGTCTAAAACTCACATACAGAAGCCTTAACAAATATTAAGGTTGAGTAAATACGTCTGTAAGATAAGTTTGTTATACTTTTCACTATGATAGACGGAGAGCTGCGCCCATGACAGAAACGTGCGCGGCGCTCCGCAATTTGCCCGTAAAAGCGGTCCCCTCGCGGGGCTGCCAACGCACTATCATCGGGAGGTATAAACAAAATGAAAAAGCTGACTGCAATTGCGCTTGCCCTGCTTCTGTGCGTCGGTCTGCTGACCGGCTGCGGCATCACAGTAGTCCAGTACACCGGAGAGGGCGCCGTGACGCCCGCGCCCGAGACTCCGGCGGAGGAGACCCCCGCCGGCGAGCTCGAGATACCCGAGGGCGAGCTGGCCCTTGGCTTCAACATGGTCGCGAATCTGGCCTTCGGCCACAGCGGCTCGACCAACGCGACGGCTGAGGCCGACGGCCTGGCCCAGGCGAACGTGGACATCTACGCCGTCACGATAAACAGCGAGGGCGTGATAGTCGACTGCAAGATCGACGCCATCCAGTGCAAGGTGAACTTTGACGCCGCCGGCCAGCTTGTCACCCCGGTCGGCACCGAGTTCCTGAGCAAGATGGAGCTCCAGGACGACTACGCGATGCGCTCCGCGAGCGGCATCAACGCTGAGTGGTTCGAGCAGGTTGAGGCCCTCGAGGCCTACTGCATCGGCAAGACGCCCGAGGAGGTCGCGAACATAGCCCTCGACGACGCGGGCAAGGCCACCGACGCCGACCTGATTGCCGGCATCACCATGCCCCTCGGCGACTTCATCGCCGGCGTGGTGGGCGCCTGCGACAAGGCCCGCGTGAGCGGAGCCAAGGAAGGCGACACCCTCTACATGCACTCCGTGAGCGCCGTGAGCGACTCCAGCGCGAACGCCAGCGCCGAGGCTGACGGCCTCGCCCAGTGCGACACCACGGCGGGCGCGTACACCATCGCCGCCGACGGCACGATCACGGACATCGAGCTCGACTGCGTGCAGACCAAGATCAACATCAACGCCGCGGGCGAGATAACCAACGACCAGGAGAACACGGCGGTCACCACCAAGACCGACCTCGAGTACGACTACCACATGCAGGGCGCCTCGCCGATAGGCAAGGAGTGGTTCGAGCAGACGAACTTCTTCGAGGACTACTGCAAGGGCAAGACCGTTGACGCCATCGCGGCCACCGAGGTCAACCCGGAGAACGGCCACGTCGCCGAGAGCGAGACCGACCTCGTCGCGGGCTGCACCATGAACATCAACGACTTCGTCGCCGTGCTCAACAAGAGCGCCTGATAAGCTATGCCCCTTAAACGCACGGCCCTTCGCCGGGCGGCGGCGCTGCTCCTCGCCGCGCTGCTGCTCGCCCTGACCGGCTGCTCCGCCTACCCCGGGACGGCGGAGACGCCGGGCGGGGAAGACGCCGGGCTCGACCGCTATTCGGCGCAGTTCCTCGAGCTCTTTGACACGGTCACCACCGTCATCGGCTACGCGGAGAGCGAGGAGGCGTTTTCAGAGACAGTCTCCGCCTTCCGCGACGAGCTGCGCGAATACCACGAGCTCTACGACATCTACAACGACTACGAGGGCGTCAACAACATCAAGACCATCAACGACAGCGCCGGGGGAGACCCCGTCGAGGTCGACCAGCGCATCATCGACCTGCTGCTCTTCTGCCGCGAGATGTACGAGGCCACGGGGGGCAGGACGAACATCATGATGGGCAGCGTGCTCTCGATATGGCACGACGCGCGCGAGTTCTCCATAGATAACCCCGACCGGGCCTATATACCCGAGCTTTCGGAGCTGGAGGCCGCCGCGGAGCACACCGGCTTCGACGCGCTCGTGATTGACGACGAGGCCAACACCGTGCAGATAACCGACAGCGAGGCGAGCCTCGACGTCGGCGCGGTGGCCAAGGGCTACGCGACGCAGCGCGCCTGCGAGAGCCTGCCCGCCGGGCTCCTGGTGAGCGTGGGCGGCAACGTCTGCATCACCGGGCCGAAGCCGACCGACGGCTCCGACTGGATAATCGGCGTGCAGGACCCCGACGGCGGCGCGAGCGACTATATCCTCACGCTGGCCCTCTCTTCCGGCAGCATGGTCTCGAGCGGCGACTATCAGCGCTACTACACCGTCGACGGCGTGACCTACTGCCACATCATCGACCCGGACACGCTCATGCCGCCCACGCTCTGGCGCGCGGTGACCGTCCTCTGCCCGGACTCCGGAAAGGCGGACGCGCTCTCCACGGCGCTCTTCTGCCTCAGCCGCGAGGAAGGCGAGGCCCTGCTTGAGCGCTTCGGCGCCGAAGCGCTCTGGATTCGCTCGGACGGCTCGACGGAGTGTACGCCGGGCTTCGAGGCGCAGATAGAAGAATACGCAAACTAGTCCGCAAAGCGGACAAGCGCTCCCTCTCTCCGCGAAAAGCGGAGGCCGCGGGAGAAGCCCGCGGCGTGCGGCGTCCGCAAGGACGCGCAAAGTCAACGGGATGGACTTAATAAATTGAGAGGTGAGAATATGAAACAGCTTTTCGGCGGCGGCATCCACCCGGAAGGGTTCAAGGAGCTGTCGCGCGGCGGCGAACCGACGCCGGTGCCCGCCCCTGAAACCGTCGTCATACCTCTCCGTCAGCACATAGGCAGCGCCTGCGAGCCTCTGGTGAGCGTGGGCGACAGCGTGCTGATGGGCCAGAAGATAGGCGACGGCGACTCTCGCAGCTCGCCGGTACACGCCACCGTCTCCGGCACCGTCACCGCCATCGAGGAGCGGGAAATCCCCGGCGGCGACCGCGTCAAGTGCGTTATCATAAAGAACGACGGCAAGGACACTCCCGCGCCCATGACCGGCCGCGCCAGCTGGCTGAGCCTGAGCGCCAAGGAGGTCGCCGACATCGTCCGCGAGTGCGGCATCGTCGGCATGGGCGGCGCGGCCTTCCCGACCAACTCCAAGATAGCCTCCACTGCCGGCAAGACCGCCGACGTGCTTATCAACGCCTGCGAGTGCGAGCCCTATATCACGAGCGACGACACCGAGATGTGCTGCTTTACCGAGGACGTCATCGGCGGCGCGCGCATGCTCTGCAAGCTGCTGGGCGCCAAGAGCAGCATCATCGCCATCGAGGACAACAAGCCCGAGGCCATCGAGGCCCTGCGCGCCGCCCTCACCGAGGAC
Source organism: uncultured Oscillospiraceae bacterium (assembly GCA_944385805.1). Taxonomy (GTDB): domain Bacteria; phylum Bacillota; class Clostridia; order Oscillospirales; family Oscillospiraceae; genus Scatomorpha. Next base: position 1,521 of record CALWYR010000199.1, on the reverse strand, counting down.
GACTGCGTCGAGGTCCGCGTCCTGCCCACGCGCTATCCCCAGGGCGCGAAGAAGCAGCTCATCCTCGCCGTCACCGGCAAGGAGGTCGCCCCCGGCGCGCGCAGCGGCGCCCTCTTCAACGTCACCACCACCGCGAACGTCTACCGCGCGGTGACCAAGGGCCAGCCCCTGCTCGAGAAGATAGTCACCGTCACCGGCGACGGCGTCAACGAGCCCAAGAATATGCTCGTCCGCATCGGCACCTCCTTCGCCGACGTCATTAAGGCGGCCGGCGGCATCAAGGAGGAGACGAAGCAGGTCATCGCGGGCGGCCCCATGATGGGCAAGGGCGTCGACACGCTGGACGTGCCCGTCGTCAAGGGCACGAACGCCATACTCTGCCTCACGGCCGAGTGCGACGCGGCGGCCGACCCCGTCTGCATCCGCTGCGGCAAGTGCGTGGACGTCTGCCCCATGTACCTCCAGCCGCTCTACCTCTACCGCTACGCCCTGGCCGGCGACAAGGCCATGCTCGACGAGTACTACCTCAACGACTGCATGGAATGCGGCTGCTGCTCCTTCGTCTGCCCCGGCAAGCTCCCGCTTACGGCGACCTTCGTGGAAGCCAAGCATATGCTTAAGAAGGGAGGAAAATGAGCGTGAACTTCACAGTTACCGCGGCTCCCCATATAAGGAATAACGAGACTACGCGCAAAATCATGGCCGACGTCCTGATTGCGCTGGTCCCGGCCCTTATAGCGGCCATCATCCTCTTCGGCCTGCGCTCGCTCGTGCTCGTGGTCATATCCGCGGCGGCCTGCGTGGTCTTTGAGGCGCTCTTCTGCCTCGTCACCGGGCGCAAGCCGGCCGTCGGCGACCTCAGCGCCGTCGTCACCGGCGTCCTGCTCGCCATGTGCGTGCCGGACAGCTGCCCCTACTGGGCGCTCATCGCCGGCGACGCCTTCGCCATCATCGTGGTGAAGGGCCTTGTCGGCGGCCTCGGCCAGAACGTCTTCAACCCCGCCCTCGGCGGCAGGGCCTTCATGATGCTCTTCTGGCCCGCCACCATCACCCGCGCCGGGGCGACCGAAGCCATCGACGCCTTCGCCTTCGGGAACGTCGACTTCGTCGCCTCCGCCACCCCGATGCAGACCATGAACCTCGGCAGCCTGCCCGATGTGAGCCTCGTGGATATGCTCCTCGGCAAGCACGGCGGCACGATTGGCGAGGTGTGCATCCTCGCGCTGCTTATCGGCTTCGCCTGGCTGCTCTACCGCAGGGTCATCAGCTGGCGCATCCCCGTGGCCTACATGGGCACCCTCGCCGTGCTGAGCCTCATCTTCTGCGAGGGCGACAACGCCCTGCTCTGGATGGCCTACTCCGTCCTCGGAGGCGGCGCGATGCTCGGCGCCATCTTCATGGCCACCGACTACGCCACCAGCCCGGCCCTGCCCAAGGCCCAGATAGTCTACGGCATCGGCTGCGGCGCGCTGACCGTCCTCTTCCGCACCTTCGGCAACTTCCCGGAGGGCGTGACCTACG
>CALWYR010000198.1 GCA_944385805.1 uncultured Oscillospiraceae bacterium | reverse complement strand
CTCGAAATCGTTTGACGGGTGAAACCGTCCGTGGGTTCGAATCCCACCCGCTCCGCCATGAAGCGCTGTTTTGTGCGATATTTTCGCCGAAACAGCGCTTTTTCATGCCTTTCTGCCGCTATCAGCGCGGCAGCTCCACGCCCGCGCGGGGGTATTTGGACGCGGTTAGGCCCGGGGATTCCGTCTGGAATCCCCGGGCCTTTTTCGCCGGTTCCGGCCCGGCGCTCACGCGCCCTGTATCTGGGCGGGGACGGTCTGGTCGCCGAGGCTGTCTATTATCGTTATGACCAGGCCGCGGATATTGTTCTCGGTGGTGCGGTAGGGCGCTATGCGGAGGGTGTAGCAGCGGCCGTTGAGGGCGGTCACCTCGCGGTCTATGGAGACGAGGTCCTTGAGCACCGTCTGGCAGTCGGTCTCGATGGCCTCCTCGGGGAAGCTGTGGGCGAAAATCTGTATCGGCCGGCCCACGTCGTGGTCCATGAGCTGGAACTCGCGTCCCACGTACTCGGTGAACTTGCGGATATTGAGGTTGCTGTCCACGAAAAGGATGCCTATCATCGTCGAGGAGAGGAAGTTGGAGAGGTCGTTGGTCATCATCGTCAGCTCGTCGAGCTTCATCTGGTGCTCGGTGTTGACGGTGTAGAGCTCCTCGTTGACGCTCTGCAGCTCCTCCGTGGAGCTCTGCAGCTCCTCGTTGGCGGTGAGCAGCTCCTCGTTGGCGGCCTGGAGCTCGCCGTTGACGGCCTCCAGGCGCTGGATGGTGGAACGCAGGTCGTTCTGCGACTCCTGATACTCGCGCTCGAGGTCGGAGATGCGCCGCGCGGCCGTGGTGTCGAGGTCGTACTTCTCGACGATGCCGCCCTCGGCGGGGGTGTAGTTCTCCATGAAGAGGATGGCTATGAGCTCGTTCTCCTCGGCGCCTTCGCCGGGCACGGGCTCGACGCGCAGGTCTATGGCCTTGCGGCCCGCGGGGACGTCGACCGGGATGTTGGTGTAGGTCACGGGCACGTGCTCGGTGCGGCAGCGGCTGACGGCGGTGGCGGCCACGAGGGAGAGGTCCCTGGTCACCATCTGGAAGAAGTTGAGCGTGGCCTTGCCGGGCGCGAGGCTCAGGTAGTCGTTGTAGTTGCCGAAGAAGTGCAGCACGGTGTCGTCGCCCTTTATAACCACCGAGGCGGGCAGGTACTTCTCGAGGAAGTGCGTGTAGCGCCGCTCGTCGGCGGGCTCGCCGCTGGGGGTCATGCCGGCGTGGATGTTCTTGAGCGGCAGGTTCTGGATGTTGGGGATGTTGAAGGTCGGGGGTGCGAGGTCCTCAACCTTGCCGTCGGCCTTGTGGACGTATATCTTCTCCGCGCTGCAGACGGGCTTGAAGAGGTTCACATACTCTCCCGCCGTCTCGCTCTTGCCGAGGAAGAGGAAGCCGCCGTTCTTGAGCGCCTGGTGGAAGATGGCGAAGAGGCCGCGGCGCATGACCGGCTGGAAGTATATCATAACGTTGCGGCAGCAGATGAGGTCGAGCTTGCCGAAGGGCGGGTCGGAGAACATGTTGTGCGTGGCGAAGACTATCATGCGGCGCAGGGACTTGGAGATGTGGTACTGGTCGCCGACCTTGATGAAGTACTTGGCCAGGCGGTCGGGCGTGACGTCGTCGATGATGTTCTCGGAGAACACGCCCTTGCCGGCCTGCTCAATGGCGCGGCTGTCCACGTCGGTGGCGAAAATCTTCACGTCGCGCTTGACCTGCAGCTCCTCCATGACCTCCTGGAAGAGTATCGCTATCGAATAGGCCTCCTCGCCGGTGGAGCAGCCCGCGCTCCAGACGCGGATGGGCTCGTCCTCCTTGGCGCGCTCGACTATCTTGTAGATGGCGTTGTACTTGAGCTTCTCAAAGAAGGCCGGGTCGCGGAAGAAGTTGGTGACGCCGATGAAAATCTCGCGCGTGAGGATGCTGACCTCCTCGGGGCTGTCGCCCAGCAGCCGCGCGAACTCGGCGAGGCTGTTGGTGTGGGTGACCAGCATGCGGCGGTCGATGCGGCGCAGGATGGTGGAGCGCTTGTAGTATGTAAAGTCTATGCCGCTGGCGTTCTTGAGGATGGTGTAGATGTGCGAGAGCGTCTCCTCCTCGGAGAAGGGGGTGTCGTCGTCGGTGAGCGGGCTCTCCTCGCGCAGCGGCCGCAGCAGGGGCGAGGCGGTGGAGAAGTTGAGTATCTCGTCGACTATCTCCTCGGGCGTGAGGATGAAGTCCGCGAGGCCGGTGTTGATGACGCTCTTGGGCATACCGTCGAACTTGGCGCTCTCGGGCGCCTGGGCTATGACGAGTCCGCCGTGCTCCTTGACGGCCTTGACGCCGTTGGTGCCGTCCGAGCCGGTGCCGGAGAGGACGACGGCGATGGAGTGCTCGCGCTTCTCCTCGGCGAGGGAGCTGAAGAAGGCGTCTATCGGGTGGTTGAGCGTGCCCGGCGCGTCGGAGAGGTAGAGCCTGCCCTCGCGGATGGCGAGGTACTTCTTGGGCGGGATGATATAGACCGTGTCCGGCTCCACCTGCATCCCGTCGGCGGCCTGGTAGACGTTCATGTCCGTGTGCTTGCCCAGGATGTCGGCCATCAGGCTCTTGTAATCCGGGGAGAGGTGCTGGACTATCACAAAGCTCATCCCGCTGTTGGGCGGCATGCAGTCGAAGAAAAGCTGCAGGGCCTCCAGCCCGCCGGCGGAAGCGCCGATGCCTATGACCAGCGGCGTCGTGACGGGGCTCTCGGCGGTCGCGGGCCGCGTATCCAAAGTGCTGCTCATGGATTTTCCTCCTTAGTTTCTTCTATCGTGGGCGCGCGGAGCCCTCCGCGCAGGTATTTCTCCTCAAACTCCTCCACCGGCACGGGCCGGCCGTAGTAGAAGCCCTGGGCGTAGACGCAGCCTATCTCCAGCAGCGAGGCGGCCTGCTCCTCCGTCTCCACGCCCTCGACCACGCAGCGCATGTCGAAGTTGTTGCATATCGTGACGATGTCGCGCACCAGCGTGTGGCTGATGGGGTTCGTGACCACGCCGGTTATGAGGCTGCGGTCGAGCTTGACTGTGTCGAACTTGACGTCGGTGAAGAGGGGAAAGTTGGCGTAGCGCGAGCCGAAGTCGTCGAGCGCGAGACGCAGGCCGCACCTGTGGTACTCGTCGACTATGCGCTTGAGCTGCCCGCTGTCGAGCATGTCGCCGCGCTCGGTTATCTCCAGCTCCAGCGCCTCCGCGGGGACGTCAGGAAAGCGGCTCTGTATTGCGAGGATCGAGGCCATGGTGGTGGGGTTCTCCAGCGTGACGCGCGAGAGGTTGACCGAGACGGGGACGACGCCCAGCCCCTCCAGCTTCCAGCGCTCCATCTGGCCCAGTGAGCGCTCGAGCACCAGCAGGTCGAGCTCGCGGATAATGCCATCGGCCTCCAGCAGGCGGATGAACTGCTCCGGCAGGACTATTGTCCCGTCGTCCGAAACGCCGCGCGCCAGCGCCTCCGCGCCGACGAGGGCCCCCGTGCGCATGTCCACCTTGGGCTGGAAGTAGACCGTGAAGCTGTCGGCGGGCGGCAGGGCCGCAGAGCGCCTGAGCGCCACGTCCTCCGCGAGCGAGAAGCTCTTCGCCGCCGGGCTGCCTCCCGCGAGCGCGGTGCTGGCCGCGCGGGCTTCCTTGATGAGCTCCCTGGCCGTGAAGTCCCCCGCCCCCCAGGCGCGGCCCATCATCACCTGCTTGGGATAGCGCCGCTGCAGAATGGAGCGCAGCCGCCCGCAGCGGCCGAGGAAGACCTCGCGCGTGGTGTCCGGGAAGAAGGCCACGAACTCCGACTCCCAGATGCGGAATATGAACGAGGAGCCGAACATCTCCGTCAGCGTCTTGGACACGTACCAGAGCAGCTTGCTGTTGTTTTCAAAGCCGCGGCTCACCTCCGAGGCCGTGAGGCCCGGCACCTCGATATAGACCACTCCCAGCGAGCTGTGGTTGGCCGAGGTGAGGCCCTGCAGCGCCTCCATGTAAGCCTGTATGTCAGGCACCTCCATGAGGTGCCTGACCGCTCCGTCGGAGCGGGGCTCATCCTGGAAGCGCTCCCTCTCGTGGAGCATGTGCGGTATGAGCTTGCCGAGCAGCGGCACGTCGCCGCGGTGGACGCGCGCGTTCTCTATGCAGAGGAAGCCCTCTATCTGCCCGCCGCGCACCAGCGGCATGGCGCCGTAGTGCCAGTCGGGGTCGGCCCCGCCCTCGCCGCTGCCCTTGCGGTAGAGGGAGACGGGCGCGCGCTCCGTGAGGCACTTCTCCAGCAGCGGCAGTCGCCTGAGCGGCACGCCGGACATGGTGGACATGATGCTGTGCCGGCCCGGCGAGACCCACTCGAAGGTCATGACCACGGCCCTGCCCTGCTCCACCAGCATGAGGATATAGGCCCTGTCGGCCTGGTAGTAGCGCCCGATGATGGCCAGCACGCCGTTCATGGAGTTGCCGAGGCTGCGCGCGCCGAGCATCGCGGCCATGCCGTCAAAGGCGGCCTCCTGCTCGGAGGCGGAGAGCGGCCGGTTCTCCTCCCCGGCGCTGTAGACGGAGTAGCCCTCCTCGCCCTTGGCCGTCATCATGTTCGTCCAGGTGTTGTCCGCGCCGCCGCGGTCGAAGTTGATGCAGTCCGACGAGGCGTCCGGCGTGAAGAAGCAGGCCTCTCTCGCGCGCCTGGCCATGCTCTCGTAATTGGCGCTGCGCGCGGGCTCTATCACCACGCCCACGGCTATGCGCAGCTCGCTGTACTCCGGCTCGCTCGAGAGCATCTTGTGTATCCACTCGAGGCCCTCCTGTATCCTGCGGCGCAGGCTGTTCTCGCCGGAGGCCTCGGGTATGACGACCACGGTCGTGTCGTTGCCGTACTGGCCCAGGACACAGCCGCCGCCCATGACCAGCGAGAGGCAGGCCGCCAGCTCGTAGCGGATGCGGCCCTTCAGCGCGGCCTCCTCCGGCAGGCCCACGACGCCGAACACCACCACGGCCCGCCGCCCGTCCGAGCGCTGGGCGAACATCTTCCCGGCGATGGCCTCTATCGTCTCGCGGGTATAGAGCCGCGTGACCGGGTCGCGGTTGTTCTCGCCGGGGATAAATGGCCCCACGCGGCCGCCCGGGTCGATGGATATGAGATAGGCCAGAAGGCAGAGCTGGCGCGTGATGGGGTCTTCGTAGAGGCGTATTACCTCGCGCACCCAGCGTATCCAGCCGCCGTTGTCGGCGCGGCGGTACTCGGCGCAGAGCCAGTGCTGCCCGGACTCGTAGCTCCGGCGCAGGCTCCCCATGTCGAAGAGCGGCGCGAGCCGCTCGCGGTCGGCGCTGTCAAAAACGTTCTGCAGCTCGAGGCCGAGCAGCGCCGAGCAGCGCGTCTCCGCTATCTGGGCGCTGAAGTCGGTGCCCTCCTCCCAGAAGGTCACAACCCTGTCCTCATCCAAGTTGGCGTGCAGCCCCAGTACCATGTCCGAGGCCATGCCCTCCGGCAGGCGCTGCGGCCCGTTGGAGAGCGCGCCGTGCAGCAGCGCGCCCTGGGGCAGCGGCTCCAGCACGCCCACGGCGCGCTCGGGCCGGCCCAGCTCGTCAAAGAGCATCCGGTATGTGACCGAGACAAGGGTATAGCCCTCCTCGTAGATTCGCACGAAGAAGTTGCCGTAGCCCAGCGAGTGCCCGCTGAGGAGCTCCTGGGCAAAGACGCGGAAGCGCTCCACCGAGCGCGGGTGTACCCAGCCCTCCTCGATGAACTGCTCGGGGAATTTTATCTCCCGGCCCGAAAACGAGCGGTACTTGCCGTCGCGGGCGAAGGAGCGGAAGGTGCCCGTGGAGACGATGACCTCCCATATCTGTTTGGAGGTCTGCTCCAGCGCCGCCTCGAGGCCGGAGATGCGCTCCATGTTCTTCCGTTCGGCGGTCTTGAAGCCCGTGACGTCCGTCACCGTCAGCAGCAGCGTCCCGCCCTCCATCCGCGAGGCCTGCAGGTCTACCCAGCGCCACTCCTCCACGGCGGACATGCGTATCGTGAGCTGCGCCGGGCGCTCCTCCTCGCCGGCCCTTGTCAGCTCCTCCGTCAGCGCCACGGCGTCGTCCGGGTGGACGAAGTCCGTCAGCGGCCTGGGCAGATCCAGCCCCTCCTCGTCCGCGCCCAGCGAGCAGCAGAAGTTGGGGTTGGCGTAGTAGAGCATGGGCTCGTCGGAGAGCTCGGCCACGCCCACGCCGCTGCCGATATTGTTGAGGAACATGCTGAGCAGCGCGGAGTTCACCAGCGGGTGGTCGATGGAGCTGCCGCTGCTCTCGGCGTCGCCGTTCTTGATATGATAGCGCCCCTTGCCGGCGCGCTTTGCCTTGTACAGCGCGAGGTCGGCGGAGTGGTAGAGCCGGTCGAAGCTCTCGCCCCGGGTGGACACGTGTACGCCCACGCTGGCCGTGAGGACGAAGGGCGGGTTGGCCTCGATGCTGAGGCTGAGCGCCGCGCAGACCGCCGCCGCCTTGGCGCGCACCAGCTCGTCGGAAAAGCGGCCGGACATAAACATGGCGAACTCGTCCCCGCCCAGGCGGCCGACGATGTCCGTGGCGCGGAACTGGTAGGAGATGGCCCGCGCCGCCTGGCGGATTACCTCGTCCCCGGCGAGGTGGCCGAGCATGTCGTTCACGGACTTGAAGTTGTCCAGATCCACGATAAAGAGCGCGCAGACGTCCTCCGGCCCCATGTCCTGCAATCGCTTGCTTATAAGCTGCTCGAGCGCTCCGCGGTTGAGCAGCCCGGAGAGCGCGTCCGTCATGGCGCGCTGCTGCAGCTCTTCTATCTGGTCGAGTATTTCCTCAGAGGGTTGTGCCGCGTTAGTCACATCCATGTGTGGCTTTCCCCGCTTTCTCCGCCGCCCGTCCCGGGCAAAATGCCCGCACGAACCTATCTTATTCTCACACCATACTACTATACTACAGCTTTCGTAAAAATTCCACAGTTTTTTACACTTTATTCAATACATTGTCACGTTTCTGTCTATTATATCCGGCCTTTTTTAAGCTCCCGCCGCCTTGGCTAAAGCCCAGCCGCTCCGGGCATATCCCAGTTTGCGCCCGGCAGCGCGAATGAAACATAATTACGATAATTACATATTGACAAAGCGCCGGTGCAGGTATATCATGAAAGCAAACTTAGAGCGCAGGAGCGACTGGTCTCCGGCACTCAAGCGATAATGGCAAAGCAGTCGAAAGGCTGTGACGCAAAGCTACAGGGCCTAACCCCGAAAGGGTATGGCAGCCAGTTACCGAAAGGAGTTGCCGTCATGAGAACGGTTCGTTTTCCTGCTATTTTTGTGTCCATTTTGCTCTGCGCAGCGCTTCTCTGCCCCCTTTCCGCCTTCGCGGCCCAGCCTGTCATCGACACCGCCAACGCAAGCGACGGCTACTTCACCGTCAACTATGACCCCGGCGCGCAGGTGAAGATGAAGGTCGGCGTCACCAAGGACGGCTCCACCAGCTACTACACCTACGTCCCCGGCGACGCGGCCTCCTACGCCTTCACCATGGGCGACGGAACCTACACCATCTCGCTCTACCGCAACCTCTACGGCATCACCTACACCCCGGTTACCAGCACCAGCGTGTACGTGAGCCTCGCCGACCAGATGTCGAAATACCTCGTCAGCACGGACGAGGTCAGCTTCTCCGCCTACGACTCCGTGGGGCAGAAGGCCGCCGAGCTCAGCTACGGCCTGAGCACGAGCAAGCAGAAGATAGCCTCCTTCTACCGCTTCATGGCCGGGCGCTACACCTATGACAAGGCCATGGGCGTGCAGGCCATCAATGGCCAGCTCACCAACTACGTGCCCAACACGGCGCGCACGCTCAGCGGCACGACCGGCATCTGCTACGACTTCTCCGCCCTCTTCGCCGCCATGTGCCGCAGCCAGGGCATCCCCTGCGCCATAGCCCGCGGCTATTTGGGCAGCAGCTACCACGCCTGGAACATGGTCTATATCGACGGCCAGTGGCAGGCTATAGACATCACCCGTGCCGTTTGCCTCCACGACACGGACGCCTGGACGTTCAGCGACTGCGTCATAAGCCTCGACGGCTATTGGGGCATGAGCTTCTGAACGCATTCGTTTCCATCCTTTTTCCCCCTTCGGGCAGCCGTCCCCCCCGCGGCTGCGTAAACCAAAAGAGAGCAGAGGCGGTTCGAGTGAACCGCCTCCGCTCTTTTATTTTGCTTATCTCAGCAGCTCCACCGCGGCCTGGGCGGCCTGGGCGGCGTCCTCCGTATAGAGGTCGGCGCCGATGGAATCGCAGAAGGCCTGCGTTATGGGCGCGCCGCCTATCATTATCTTCACCTTGTCGCGTATACCGCGCATGTTGGCGAGCTCGACGACGCGGCGCATCTCGTCCATGGTGGTGGTGAGCATGGCGGAGCAGCCGATGATGCCGCAGCCCTGGTCCTCGGCTGTGTCCACAAACTGCTCGGCGGAGACGTCCACGCCGAGGTCGACGACCTCGAGCCCCGCGCCCTCCATCATTATCTTGACGAGGTTTTTGCCGATGTCGTGCATGTCGCCGCGGACGGTGCCGAGGCAGACCTTGCCCGCGCTCTTCCGGCCTCCGGCGACGAGCAGGGGCTTGAGCCGCTCCGTGGCCGCGTTCATGGCCCGGGCCGCGACCAGCATCTCGGGCACGAAGGCCCTGCCGGCGCTGAAGTCCTCGCCCAGCAGCTGCATACCTCGCACGAGGCCCTCGTTGAGGATGGTCTCGGCGCTCAGACCCTCGGCCAGCGCGGCCTCCACGCCCTCGAGCACCTTCTTGCGGCGGCCCTTGCGCAGCGCGGCGGTGATGCCGCCGAGCGTGTCGCCGCTGTCTGCCTGCGCGGCGGCGGGGGCGCTCGCGGCGGCGGGACGGGCAGCTCCGCGGCGGGTTACGGCGGCGCGCGCCGAGCGCAGATGCGTCTCGCCGTTCCAGGCGGCTATCTCCGCGTCTATGGCCGCGTCCACCTGAGGGAAGACCGCGCCGGGCAGGCCGTAGGTGATGCTGGGGATGTAGTGCCCGCCGGGCGTGTAGTCCTCGAGCGCCCTGCGCACATAGGCGCGGATCTCCGCCTCACTTGCGTCGGCCCGGTCTATCGCGGCGCCTATGCCGCCCATGAGCGCCATGCGGCCATTGAGCCGGGCCTGGAGCTCGGGGATATTGTTCTCCGGCAGGACGCCCTGCCAGCACTGTATGCCTATCTCGGCCATGTCCTCGACGATGTCGGCGAGGTAGGCGTCGCCGTGGTGGATGGCTATGACGCCGCGGGAGCGGATGTAGCCGTAGAAGCGGCGGTAGGGCTCCTTATAGAACTCGCGCCACATCTCCGGGCTCATGAAGAGCTTGTCCTTCGTGCCCCAGTCGTCGTGGGAGAAGATGGCGTCGGGGTGGAGGTGGTCTATGAGCATGCGCGCGTAGGTCAGGCGGTACTCGGTTATGTAGTCGATGAGCGCGTGCATCTCCTCGGGGTGCTCGTAGAGGTTGGAGAGCGTGGCCTCGAAGCCCATCAGGAAGTGGCACTGCTCGAAGATGCCGGTGCCCATGAAGCCGCAGACGAGCTTGTCGCCGCGCAGCTTCTCGGCGAGGGCAGTGGCGTCCTCCCAGCCCTCGGCGCAGTTGGCCTCCAGGTCGGGCGCGTGGACGGTCTCGCGCCAGCGGGTGATGTCCTGGAGCACCGTGAGCTCCGGGCTGTGCAGCGGCATGGAGCCGGGCGCGTCCTCGGGCCAGATGATGGTGGTGCCCCAGCGGTCGACGCTCGTCGTGCCGCGGCGGCGGTTGCCGCGCAGGTAGCCGTTGATGGGATCGTTGAGCACCATGCCCAGCGCCTCATACTGGTCGAGGATGCGCTCGGGCCGGCCGTCGGGCCTGATGGTCTCGAGGAAGATTTCTCGCGGTGTTGACATGGACTTATCCCCCTAGTTTATAAGAATGCAGGAAGAGTAGCTTATGGTGTTCG
>CALWYR010000197.1 GCA_944385805.1 uncultured Oscillospiraceae bacterium | reverse complement strand
TCATTTACAATTGCCGTTTTTCCTGGGGGCAATCTTAGCATCGAGAACGGCAATGTTGAGAACAGTAATTACGCAGATGGCAAAGGCGGCACTACAATTTTTAATTTAGGTACGCTCAATATAAATGGCGGTACTATCAAAGGCGAAACCGCTGTTTACAATACTGCGTATAACGGTACTACTTTAATGAGCGGTAATATTGTATGCAATATTACTGGTGGTACAATTGAAGCTGGAATATGGGGCGTCTGCGCAATGGGCGCGGGATTTGACAAAAATGGGAATGTTGACTATGACAAGGTTACCGTCAATATTTCCGGCGGAACAATAACTTGCCCAGAAGGAGGCCAGGGATTCTGCACTAATGCCAGCAGTGGTAAACGTGCTGGATACACGTTGAATATGACTGGCGGTACTGTTAACGGCGGTGACAATGGTACGGGTATGTATCTTCCCGCTATTGGTATTAACAACATTTCTGGCGGTACAGTTACTGGCGCTCAGGGCATCCGAATTTGTGCTGGTGAGTTGAACATAACAGGAGGCAGCATTATCAGCACTGGCCTTGCTAACCAGCAGGATCTTATTGCTGGTGGCAGCGGCGGCGAAAATGGCGCACTTGTTATTGGCAAAGCTAGCGACGGATATGTTGGCGATATTGTTGTAAACATATCTGGGAACGCTGTAGTTCGGAATGATGCCCAGGGCGAAGGAGTAAAGCCTGTTATAGTCGTATCCGACAAAAACATGGCCGATGCCGATCCGCAGCCAATAGCTAAACCCGACGAAAATAAAGCGTATTATGAAAACCAGAATTTCTACTACAACTCTTTGAGTATCAATGTCGACATAGATGGCGTAGATCTCGTTGGCGATGTTCTCCGAATCTCTAACCTTACAACTGACGAGACCACTCAGGACGGCGGCGATACTTCTCTGACTATCGAGAACAGCAACGTTACCGGCAATGTTGTCAACCAGTCCAAGGATGGCGGCATTGCTATCGACAACTCCACCGTTAGCGGCAGCGTCAAAGTCGAGAACAGCATAAGCGGCTCCAACGGCACTATTACCGCAATCAACTCTGAGATAGGCAGCAAGTCCGACAGCGGCGTTGTTCTGGTCAACACCAGCGTTGGCGACAAAGCCCCCACGACTGATGTCGGCAGCTATGTCGCCACCGTTGACGGCAAGGGCTACGAGACTATGGACGCCGCCATCGACGCCGCTAATGACGGCGACACTATCCTTGTCGTCGGCAATGTAAGCGGCAATGTCGTAATAGACAGGGACATAGAGAACCTCACCATAAAGGGTCAGGGCGGCTCCATCAACAACGGTACTCTCTCCGTTGCGAACAATGGCATCCTGCTCCCCGGCCTTACTATTGAAGGACTTACCTTTAGCGGCGCTAATATTGTGTTTAGCCCGAACGGAGACAGCGACCTCTCCAATCTGACCATTACCGGCAACACCTTTACCGGCGCCACCCCGGAAAACAGCGCCATTCACTTCAACTTGGGCAGCAAGGCTGATGACGATACCGGCGCGGCTTATGACGGGCTGACCATTACGAACAACACCATAACCAATGTGACGAATGGCAACAATTCCGGTATTCTTATCATCGGCGACGGCACTACCGAATCTGATGTTACCATATCCAACAACAAGATTGACGGCGTAGGCTGGAACGGTATCCAGCTTAACTCTATTGTCGGAGATAATATTCTTGTCACCGGAAACGAAATAAAGAATTGTGGAGCAACCGAAGAAGATGGCGTTCTGAATCTCTACAACACTACCGCCGATAGCTTCAAGGTCAATGAAAACATCATCATCCCCAATGAGGGCCAGAAGTATGTGAGCAACATCTCTGACGATGTGGATCTGAGCTACAACTATTGGGGAAGCGCCGATCCGGATTTTGAGAGCGGCCTTGGTTACAAAGACAACGAAGAGCACGACGCGACAGTTTCTCCTTACTACAAGGCTGAGACCATGCGCCCCGAGGATCTGAACACTTACATTGGCAACGTCCCCGACACCTACCCGATCACCGTCGCCGACACGGCCAACGGCAGCGTTGACGTCTCTTACTCCAACGCCTCCAAGGGCAGCGTGATCACCGTCACTGTCGCGCCCGACGAGGGCTTCATTGTCGGCTCCGTGAGCGTCACCGGCGAGGACGGCGCGGTTGAAGTGACCCGTGTGAATTCGACCACTTACAGCTTCGTCATGCCCGAGAGCGCTGTGACCGTCAGCGTCAACTTCGTCTCCGGTTCGGCCGGTTTCGTCGATGTCCCGGCCGGGGCCTGGTACTCTGACGCGGTGGCTTATGTCTACGCGAACGGGCTCATGCAGGGCACCTCGGCGACCACCTTCGAGCCTGACGCGGGGCTGACCCGCTCCATGGTCTGGGCTGTGCTGGCCCGCATGGACGGCGAGACGGTTTCCGGAACCGGCTGGCAGTCTGTCGCCCGCGCCTGGGCCGTGCGCAGCGGCGTCAGCGACGGCACCGACCCCAACGGCCTCATCACCCGCGAGCAGCTCGTGACCATGCTCTGGCGCTTCGCCGGCGAGCCGACGACCGACGCGACCCTGAGCGGCTACAGCGACGCCGCCAGTGTCAACAGCTGGGCGACGACCGCCATGGCCTGGGCCATAGACAACGGCATCATCACCGGCGTTACGGACACCACGCTCGTGCCTCAGGGCACCGCGACCCGCGCCCAGTGCGCCGCGATCCTGATGCGCTACGTTGAGAACGTATAACACCCAAGATTCTCCATAAAGGGAACCGCCCGGGATACTCTCCCGGGCGGTTTTCCGCTTCAATCGCTTTGGACCCGCGCTCGCGCCGGGGCCGAAAAATCTCCCCGCCCGATCCGGGCGGGGAGACGGATTATTTGCGCAAAAATTGGCTGTCGGTTTTGGGGAGGCCGGCCGAAACATAGCGTTCGGCGCGCATGCGGAGGTCGTATTTCTCGCGCAGTGCGGCGAAAGCCCGCGCCGCGCCGTCCTCGCCCGTGTAATAGAGGTTCAGGGTGATTGCCATATCATTTCACCGCCGGCATGGTTATTATCCGCCTGACGTCCTCGGGCGCGAGCTTGAGGACGCGGCGGTCGTAGGTGATGAGGCCGTTGAGCTCGGTCTCGACGTCGGTGAGCTGCGTGTAGATGGCGGCGGCGAGGCCCTTCATGCAGGCGGGGCGTATCTGCCCGTCGTAGAGCAGCGTCAGCGCGCGGCGGTACTTGTCCGCCTCGCGGAACTTCTTGTAGCCGAAGGGCTTGTCCGTCGCCGCGTGTCCCGGCACGGGCAGCGAATAGCCGCCGAACTCGCTGAGTATGACGCAGCGGCCCGCCTTGTCGGGCTTGTACTTGTAGTCGTCGAAGTAGAGGTGGATGCTCCTGAGCTCGCCCGTGCCCTGGTCGTGCCAGCCGCTGGCGCGGTCGATGACGCGCGTGGGGTCTATCTCCGCGACGGAGGCCGCGAGCGCGTCGGAGTCGAACTGGCCCCAGCCCTCGTTGAATATGACCCACATGACTATGCTTGGCTGGTTATAGAGGTGCGAGACCATGTCCAGCAGCTCCTCGCGGAACTCGCGGCGGCCGCGCTCGTCGCGCCGGGCGAACTTGGCGTATTTGTCGTCGCGGCTGTGCGCGCCCGTGAGCAGCGGGGCGCTGACGGTGAGGGCGGAGTAGCTGCCGCCGCCGTTGGGCATGTCCTGCCATACCAGCATCCCCAGCCGGTCGCAGTGATAGTACCAGCGCGCGGGCTCGACCTTGACGTGCTTGCGCAGGGTGTTGAAGCCCATGGCCTTGGCCGCGGCGATGTCGAAGACCAGCGCCTCGTCGCTCGGCGCGGTGTAGAGCCCGTCGGGCCACCAGCCCTGGTCGAGCAGACCGTTCATGAAATAGGGCTTGCCGTTGAGCAGGAGACGCCTGACGCCCCTGGAGTCCTCGCCCACGGCGACGCTGCGCAGCGCGAAGTAGCTCTCCGCGCGGTCCTCGCCCAGCGCGAGCGTGAAGCGGTAGAGATAGGGGTCCTCGGGCGTCCAGGGGCGGACTTCCTTTAATTTTATAAGTGCGCTCTCGCCGGCGGCGAACTCATAGGTCTCGCCCTCGACCTCGGCGCGCACGGCGCCCTCGCCGCCGACGAAGAGCTCCACCGCCCCGTCCTCGAGGCGCGGCGTGATGAAGAGGCTGGTGATGTAGTTCTCCGGCACGCTCTCGCACCAGACGGTCTGCCATATCCCGCTCACGGGGCTGTACCATATCCCGCCGGGCTTGAGCTTCTGCTTGCCGCGCGTGCGCCAGGAGCGGTCGGTGTCGTCCGTGACGCGCACGACGAGGGTGTTCGCGCCCTCGCGGAGCAGCTCGGTGATGTCGGCGGAGAAGGGGAGGGAGCCGCCCGTGTGGGCGCAGACGTCCTCGCCGTTGAGCCAGACGCGCGCGCACTGGTCGACCGCGCCGAAGTGCAGCAGCACGCGGCCGCGGTTGAAGCCCTCCGGCAGCTCGAACCGGCGGCGGTACCAGAGGTACTCGCCCGGCTGAAGTATGCGCCCCACGCCCGAGAGCTCGCTCTCAGGCGGGAAGGGCACGCAGATCTCGCGCTCGTATTCCTCCGGCTCCTCGCCCGAGCGCGTGAAGGCGCAGTCCCACATGCCGTTGAGGTTCAGATAGCTCTCACGCCTGAGCGTGGGCCGCGGATACTTTTGCAGAGGTCGCTCACGGTCGAGGGCTTCGCCCCATTTTGTCAGCATGCTTCTCAGCTCCCGTCGCACATAATCACGCTTATATTCTACACTAAGCAGCCGCGGATGAAAAGACGGATTTTTTGCCTCCGGCAGATTGCACAAAGTGATAGTTAATTAACTAGCTAACTAACGGCGCAAAAAATGTATTTTTCGTGAACGATGCAGAGCAATTAGAAATATATGTAATAACTTATGCAATTGTTAAGAATATCTCAGGATTGTTAAGAAAAAGTCTTGGAAAAATGGTGTAAAAGCAGTCATATGCGCTGGACACAAAATGACAAATGTGATACTATATTTTAGCTGTAAGAACTACGAGAGGTGATGCTCATGCCCTATAAGTACTATGGCGGTGTTCACCCGGACTATGCGAAGACCGCGGCGAAGACCCCGGTGCGGCCTATCGCTCCGCCAAAACAGGTCGTCATACCGATGGTACAGCACATCGGCGCGCCTGACCAGCCCACGGTGAAGGTCGGCGACGCCGTTACCGTCGGCCAGGTCATAGGCTACAATGACGCCCCTGTTTCCGCCCCCATCCACGCCAGCGTTTCCGGCACGGTCGTGGCCGTTGAGCCGCGCCGTCACATGCTCGGCGACATGGTGGTGTCCGTCGTGATAGACAACGACTTCCAGGACACCCCCTGCGAGGATATGAAGCCCCTCAGCGCCGAGGAGCTCAAGGACCCCAACGCCATCATCCAGCGCATCCGCGACGCCGGCGTCGTCGGCATGGGCGGCGCCATGTTCCCAACCGCCTTCAAGATAAAGGGCGCCGTCGGCAAGGTGGATACCCTCATCATCAACGGCGCGGAGTGCGAGCCCTATCTCTGCGGCGACCACCGCACCATGCTCGAGCACCCCGAGGAGCTGCTCAAGGGCATCGAGCTCGTCCTCATCGCCCACGGGCTGGACAAGTGCTACTATGGCATTGAGAAGAACAAGCAGGACGCCATCGACCTGCTCAACAGCCTCGACCCCGCCAAGTACGGCATTGAGATCGTGCCCGAGGAGGTCAAGTACCCCCAGGGCGCCGAGAAGCTCCAGGTAAAGGCCTACACCAACCGCGAGGTCAAGCCCGGAGGCCTGCCCAGCGGCGTGGGCGCGAACGTCGTCTCCACCTATACCTGCTACACCATCTACCGCGCCTGCTACGAGGGCCGGCCCTCGATTGAGCGCGTAGTCACCGTCGCCGGCGACTGCGTGAGCGAGGCGCAGAACCTGCTGGTGCGCTTCGGCACCCCGCTCGAGCACATCTTCGCCGAGGCCGGCGCGGATATGGACCGCGTCGAGCGCATATGCATGGGCGGGCCCATGAT
>CALWYR010000196.1 GCA_944385805.1 uncultured Oscillospiraceae bacterium | reverse complement strand
GAATGGCGCACCGAGGACGGTGCGCCCTACAAGGCCGGCAAAAACCAGCACCCGGCAGCAAGGCCGGAAGCGATGCCGCGAAGCGGCGAGCACGACCACCCCGACACACCGCAGCCGCCAGCAACCCCGGAAAGAGATGCCGCGCAAGCGGCGAGAGAGGCCACGTCGGTACACCGCACCCGCCAGCAACCCCGGTAGCGATGCCGCGGCAGCGGCGAGCAGGGGCACGTCGGTACACCGCGCCCGGCAGCAAGGCCGGGAGCGACGCCGCGCCAGCGGCGAGGGGGGATGGTGCGTTTGGGGACGTGGTGTAATAGCGGTGGGCGTTGGGTGATAGGCTCAGAGTTGCAGCAGTGATTGTTTATAAGGTGTAATGGTCAGCGGGACGGTACCCGGCAGCAACCACCCGGCGACACCGCAAATCAGCAGGCGGTCCCCGTCCGCGCGAACACCACCCACAGCAGCCCCGGTACGCCCCCGCATATTTGCACCACCCCCAGCAACCCCGGAAAGCGATGCCGCGGCAGCGGCGAGCTCGGGTGGTGGGTTGGTTGCTTACGCTCGACTACAGCGGGTAGCGTCCCGCAGGGACAGCCGCGACGTTGGCTCGCGGGCGGGCGCGGCTGAGCGCCCTGCTGCGTCCCGCGTCCAGCGTTAGTGCGTTGGCAGAAGCCCGCAAGTCACCACGCGGCACCACGACGCACCGCAACCCCCCGACCGGCAGCAAAGGCGCCTTTTCCTTTCGGGGAGTCTGAGGGACGCTTTCTTTTGGCGCAGCAAAAGAAAGCGCCCCTCAGGGAGAAGGTATAAGTTAAGGATAAGCCTAAGCAAGCAGCGCCAGCCGTGGAGGGCGTCCCCTCCGGGAGAAGATAGTAGTTATGAGAGCGCGTTATAAAGGCTTCTTCTGCATCCGGGCCCAGCGGCGCGGGAACTGCTCCGGCGTGGGAGCCAGCTTCTCAATCACCACTGCCGCGTGGCTGACCTCCGTGCCCGGCACGGTATACTTTTCAACCCCGCGGATGCGCGCGCCGAGCTGGCCGGCGGCGTTGGCGGCGGCGGAGGCCTCCTCCTCGCAGTCGGGGCCCTTCATGGCCAGGAACAGCCCGCCCACGCGCACGAAGGGCAGGCAGAGCTCACAGAGCAGGTTCAGCCTCGCGACGGCGCGCGAGACGGCGATGTCATAGCTCTCGCGCAGCTCCTTCGGGGCCTCCTCCGCGCGAAGGCAGAGGCTCTCGATGCCCTCGAGCCCGAGCCGCTCTATGCACTCCGCGGTGAAGTCCGCGCGCTTGCGCAGGCTGTCGAGCAGGGTCACGCGTGTATCCGGCGAGAGTATCTTCAGCGGCAGGCCGGGGAAGCCCGCGCCGCTGCCCACGTCAATAAGCCGCT
This sequence comes from uncultured Oscillospiraceae bacterium, assembly GCA_944385805.1. Lineage (GTDB taxonomy): Bacteria > Bacillota > Clostridia > Oscillospirales > Oscillospiraceae > Scatomorpha. Next base: position 2,929 of record CALWYR010000196.1, on the reverse strand, counting down.
TTCCGCCGAGCTCCGCCATGCGCAGCAGCGCGGCGCAGTCGAGGAAGTGCAGCCGCGCGGTGTTTTCCTCGCCGGTGATGGCCGTCAGGTCCATGACGGCATTGCGCTCGCTGAGGAGCTCATAATAGCCGCGCAGGCGCTCAAGCGCGCCCTCGGGGACGGGTATATTCAGCTCGGCCAGGCCGGCGGTAAGTATCTCTTCCATAGCATCACCGTAAAAAATGAGTGGCGCACAGCGCGCCACTCATTATACCACTTCTTTTTCCCTCTTGCAATCAGGCGTAGAACACGTGGTCGCCGATGCTGGTCACATAGCTGAGATTGGCCGCGAACCAGCCGCCGGCGCCGATATAGGGGTTGACGAAATAGAGGCTCTCGCCGACGGTGTTCGCGCCGTCGAGCGCCAGCTTGGCCGCGACGACCGCCTCGTCGTCGGGCACGGAGTAGATGCTGCCGTTCTCCACCGGGGAGAACTGCACGCCGTAGCTGCGGTCAAAGATGACCTCGAAGACGCTGTCGGGGAAGAGCGGGCTCGCCACGCGGTTGAGCACCACGTTGCCCACGCCTATCTGCCCGGCCAGGCTCTGGTTGCCGCTCTCGGCGTAGATGATGCGGGAGAGCCAGTAGACGTCCTCTTCATTATAATATGTGTCGCCGCTCTCGAGCAGCTGCGGATTGGTGAGGTCGAGGTCGATGCTGCCGTCCTGCCAGGTCACGGGGCAGGAGAATATCTCCGCCAGCACGCGCAGCGGCCAGAGCAGCTCGCCGCCGAGCTCCATGAGCCCGCCGCCCAGATAGAGGCAGCGGCCGTTGACGGCCACATAGTCGCCGTACACCTGCGGCTTCACGCCGCCGATGCTCACGCCGTCGTAGTCGAGGCCCGCGAGCTGGGCAAAGCGGCCCGGGCTCATGCGCGCCGTGCCGTCAACGACGATGCACTCGGAGCTGAGTATGCCGTTTATATAGAGCGGTGCGCTGTCGTAGGGGCTCTCCTCGACCGCCTCCGGGGCCTCCTCATTCCGGACAGCCCCCTCGTCCCCGGCCTCGGGCGGGCCGTCGGCCAGGACAGTGCTGCCGGCAGGGTAGGACTGCGCGGGCTCTTCCTCCGGCGCCCCCATGGAGCCGTTCGCCGCGAGGCAGAGGAGAAGCGCACAGACCAGCAGCACGATATGTAGCTTGTCTTTCCTGAACATGTTGCACCTCAGTATGTCGCGTCCGCCGCCGAATTGCAGGCGGAGGGAACCCATTTGAATTCCTTGCAATAATTATATTCAAAAATGCAAGTCGAATTCAATCGGTATCATGCACAAAGTGAGATTGTCGGTTTTTTATAAACTGAACAAACCAAGCACATTATATGGACAGATTGAGGATTATTCAGAGTTTGTCACTATATCTTGTGTTGTGCTATATGCTGATAGATTTTGCCTCGACACGATTCGACAAAAATAATTTTGCAATTACGCAAGTTTGAGTGACAAAAAGCTCGAAAAATGTAACTTTTGTAACCGCGGCGTAATTTTATGTAAACTATTTTGACGGTTTTTCAAGGCATTCACGCAGGGCGCGGGCCAGCTGATCCGGGCAGGAAGTGTTCTTTTTTCCGCATCGGACGCCCTCCATGCGGGAGATGGCCTCCTCGGCGCTCATCCCCACCAGGAGGCGGGAAATGCCCTTCAGATTGCCGTCGCACCCCCCTTTTACTTCTACACGGCGGATAATCCCGTCCTCGACCTCCACCCGCATCTCCCGCGAGCACACTCCGCGGGGGTAGTAAATATGCTCCATTTGTTCGCATCCTTTCGACAGGCTTCGCGCGCCCGGCGGCCCGGGACGCCGGAAAATAATAGCACATTTCGTTGGACTTGGCAAGCGCCGCACGGCATCTGCGGGGCGGGGCGCGCATACACTTGCCCGAGGGGGGTGTGCGCATGGGCAAGGGCAGGAAGCTGCTGGCGGCGGGGGCGCTGTTCCTGGCGCTGAAGGCCGCGGCGGACGGCGGGGCGCTCGCGGCGCTCTCCGAGCGGGCGGGGGAGCTGCTGGAGTCCGGGCGCATGGTCTCGGCCAGCCTGAGCCTCGAGCTGGGGCTGCGCGAGAGCCCCTCGCCCTCGCCGGGCCGGCCGGCGGTGCTGGACGAGGGGCCGGACGAAAAGTCGTCCGCCTGGACGGAATCCCGTCCGCAGGCGACGCCCGCGGCGAGCTACGCGCCGCCGGCTGAGAGCGCCGCGCAGTACACCGGCGAGGGTACGCTGATAGTGCCGACGACCATCTACAGCGGGCTGAACATCCGCAACTCGACCAGCTATGACATAGACGTGGGCGCGCTGGTGGCCGAGGGCCCGGCGCTGACGCTCTCCGCCGAGGGCCCGCAGGTGCTGATAGTTCACACGCACGGCAGCGAGGCCTATACGCCCTCGGGCTCCGACCGCTATGTGGAGACGGACACCGACCGCACGGAGGACAGGAATTATAATGTAGTGCGCGTCGGCGACGAGCTGGCGAAGGCGCTGGAGGCGAAGGGTATCGGCGTCGTCCACGACCGCGAGATATACGACTACCCCAGCTACACCGGCTCCTACAGCCGCTCGGGGGCCTCGGTCGAGGCCTACCTGGCCGAGTACCCCAGCATCGGCGTGGTGATAGACCTGCACCGCGACGCCCTCGGCGACGGCGAGGTGACATACAAGACGGTCGCGGAGCTGGACGGTACTCCGTCCAGCCAGCTGATGATGCTGGTCGGCACGGGCGAGACCGGCCTCTATCACCCCAACTGGGAGCAGAACCTGCGCCTCGCGCTCTATTTGCAGCAGGCCGTCAACGAGAAGTACCCCACCCTGGCGCGGCCTGTCAGCGTGGTTAAGGAGCGCTATAACCAGCAGCTCAGCGGCGGCATGTTCATACTTGAGGTCGGGTCGAACGGCAACAGCCT
>CALWYR010000195.1 GCA_944385805.1 uncultured Oscillospiraceae bacterium | reverse complement strand
GATAGTCATGATGAAGAGTGAGGCCGAGGAGACCAGGCCCTACGGCATAAAGACGAAGGAAGGCCTCAACCCGGGAAGGATGGACGACACCCGAGGGAGCGGCGGCTGCCGCCTCACCGTGGCCGGCGAGCGCAAGTTCGCCTGCGTCGACGGCCCCGAGTTCGACGCGCACCTTGTCGACTGGGACGGCCTGCTCGAGCGCAACACCTTCTACAACGAGGAGGAGGCCGAGGAGAACGAGCACGTCTGCCGCATCACCGGCGGCGTCCGCCGCGGCGAGTACAAGCCCGCGGTGATAGAGGGCGTGGAGGAAAACCCCGCCAAGCGCATGACCAAGCACCCCATGCCGGAGCAGGATCCCGTGATACGCGCGAAGAACTTCAACGAGGTCGCCCTCGGCTACACCGCCCAGGTCGCCCGCGACGAGGCCGCGCGCTGCCTCGGCTGCAAGAACCCGCAGTGCGTGCAGGGCTGCCCGGTCAACGTCCGCATCCCCGAGTTCATCGCCCACGTCAAGGTCGGCGAATATGAGGAAGCCTACAACGTCATCGCGAGCACCAACTCCCTCGCCGCCGTCTGCGGCCGCGTGTGTCCGCAGGAGAAGCAGTGCGAGAGCAAGTGCGTCCGCGGCATCAAGGGCGAGCCGGTCGCGATTGGCCGCCTGGAGCGCTATGTCGCCGACTTCCACCTCGAGCACGGCGACACCCACGGCGCAGAGCTTCCCCACAAGGTGGAGAGCAACGGCCACAAGGTCGCGGTCATAGGCTCCGGCCCCAGCGGCCTCACCTGCGCCGGCGACCTCGCCAAGCGCGGCTATGAGGTCACGGTCTTCGAGGCGCTGCACAAGTGCGGCGGCGTGCTGGCCTACGGCATCCCCGAGTTCCGTCTGCCCAAGAGCATCGTCGACCGCGAGGTCAAGAACCTCGAGGCCTACGGCGTGAAGTTCGTCACCGACTGCATCATCGGCCGCACCATGCCGCTTGACCAACTCTTCACCGAGGGCTACGAGGCCGTTTTCATCGGCTCCGGCGCGGGCCTGCCGCAGTTCCTCAACATCCCGGGCGAGAACCTGCTCGGCGTCTACTCCGCCAACGAGTACCTCACCCGCATCAACCTCATGAAGGCCTACCGCGACGACTACGACACGCCGATAAAGAATAACGCCAAGCGCATCGCCGTCGTCGGCGCGGGCAACGTGGCCATGGACGCCGCCCGCTGCGCCAAGCACATGGGCGCGGACGAGGTCTTCATCGTCTACCGCCGCGGCCGCAACGAGCTGCCCGCCCGCGCGGAGGAGGTCCACCACGCCGAGGAGGAGGGCATAGAGTTCCGCCTGCTCAATAACCCGGTGGAGATACTCGGCGACGTCAACGGCAAGGTCGTCGGCCTCAAGTGCGTGCGCATGAAGCTCGGCGAGCCCGACGCGAGCGGCCGCGCCAGCGTCACGCCGATAGAGGGCAGCGAATTCGTCATGGTCGCCGACGCCGTCATAGTCGCCATCGGCACCACTCCCAATCCGCTCCTGCGCACCACCACCCCGGGCCTCGAGACCAACCGCAAGGGCTGCCTTGTGGTCAACGAGGACGCCATGACTTCCCGCGAGGCCGTCTACGCCGGCGGCGACGCCGTCACCGGCGCGGCCACCGTCATCCTCGCCATGGGCGCCGGCAAGAAGGGCGCCGAGAGCATCGACAAGTACATCCAGGGCAAATAAACACGCCAAAGAAGATAAAATCAAGGCCGGGACACCGGCCTTGATTTTTTTGCCCGCGAGCATGAATACCCAACCTCCCGGCGGCGCTTTGCCGCCGGGAAAAATTTTGGCATTTAAATAAAATGAAGATTCCCTATTGACAAGCAAACTGTATTACTTGTATAATACGGTTGAGAACTGTACTACTCGAATAACACAGTTGGGAGGTGGACGGCTTGGTCTCGTTCGAGGGGTTCCGGCCTGAGGGCAGCGAACCTATTTACCTGCAGATTGTCGGCTTCGTCAAACGCGGCATTGTTTCCGGAGAGATACCGGACGGGGACGAGCTGCCCAGCCGCAGGATGCTCTCGGCCCTCCTTGGGGTCAACCCGAACACGGTTCAGAAGGCCTGCCGCATGCTCGAGGATGAGGGCATACTGGTATCACACGCCGGGGCGAAGAGCTATGTCGCCTGCACGCCCGCCAAACGCGAGGCCCTGCGCGGCGAGCTGGTCGTCTCCGGCGCGGCTGCGGCGGCGCTCAAGCTCAAGGAGATGGGCGTCACGCTTGAGGAAGCTATCAAACTTATCAGCAAAGCCTGGGAGGAGGACTAAATATGAAAAAGCATCTCTCTACCTTTATGTTGATGGCGCGCTTTGCGCTCTGGCCCACGCTGGCTGCCGCGCTGCTGGGAGCGGCGGTCTCGGCGGCGCTGCTCTTCAGCGGCGGCGTACACGGCAGCTGGGACAGCTCCAACTTTTTCGACAAGGCAGATTACGCCGTAACAGGCGCGGTCGTCCTGCTCTTCGTGCTGCTTCTGCGTCCGATGCGCGAGCGCGGCGGCATCCAGCCGGGCTACACGCTGCGCCGGCTGGGGGTCTCGGAGCTCACGGCCTATATCTGGCAGTCTCTCGCCGCGGCGATGGGCTTTTTCATCTGCCTCATGGCACAGGCGGCGGTGATTTTCGCCTTCGCGCTCTACACCCAGGCGCAGGACCAGGGCCCCGCGGGCGACATGTCGGCGCTGGTGATGCTTTATCTGAGCCCGGTCGCGCACGCGCTCATGCCGCTGAGCGACTGGCCCGTATATATCCGGATGCTGCTGGTCTGCTGCGCGCTGGGCGCGGCGGCGTCCTACTTCCCCTTCATGAACCGGCACGGCAAGACGGCCTTCTCGCCCTTCGTCATCCTCGCCGCCGCCATCTTCGGCGGGGCGCTGAGGGCGGATATAGGCGACTACACCATGGAGGGCGTGATAGGCGGCATATCGTTCGTTGTCATCGGCATCTACCTCTATGCCGTGCATTACCGGGCCGCGGACATAGACGATGAGGACGACCCTCTCGGGCTCACAGGGGGTGCGGACAGTGCCGCGCAGAGTTGAACGGCTGATTCCTCCCGGCTTTGACGCGAGGACGGAGTGGATGCGCTTTCGCGCCTTCGTCGGCTGCGCCGCCCTTTTGGGGCTCATCTGGTTCCTTGGCGCGTATATGAACGGCCACGCCAATATGTTCACGCTGGTCGGCGAGCGGCGCGTCGAGAATCCCTCAGCCGAGTTCCCCGCCTTCGCCGTGCTGATGCTCGGCGGCCTGATAGCCTTCGGCGTGGCGTCGATAGCCTTCCTCTGGCTGCTCTTCCGCTACGTCTCATACCACTACCGCGGCGGCACGCGCGCGGCCTATACCATGCGCCGGCTGCCCCGGCGCTGGGAGTTCGCCCTGCGCTGCGGAGCGCTGCCGCTCTGCGGGCTGGCCGCCTGCCAGATATGCTGGCGCGCGCTGGCGCTACTCTGCGGACTCGTCTATGCCTTCGCGACGCCCGAGCGCTGGCTGCCGCCGGACGCCTGGGGCGAGGTGCTCTATCTTGTCACGCATTGAGGAGGGTCAAGAATGCTGGAAATAAAGAACGTGAGCAAGAATTACGGCCGCAAGGCCGCGCTGCGTGACGTAAGCCTCAGCCTGCCGCGCGGGCAGCTCGTCGGCCTTTTCGGAGAGAACGGCGCCGGCAAGACCACGCTCATGAAGTGCATACTCGGCTTCGTCCGCTACTACGGCACAATAACGCTCGACGGCGAGCCGATTGGCCGCCGGAACATCTCGCGCATAGCCTTCGCCACGAGCGAGCACTCGTTTTTCCCCGACCTCAGCCCGCTCGGCCACGCGCAGTTCTACGCCGACCACTTCCCAACCTTCAGCCGCAAGCGCTTCGACGTGCTGATGGACTTCTTCGAGCTGCCGCTCTCCGTGGCGTCGCGCAAGCTCTCCACCGGTCAGAAGAACCAGTTTGAGGCCGTGCTGGCGCTCAGCCAGGGCGCGGACTATATCCTCATGGACGAGCCCTTCGGCGGCAACGACGTCTTCAACCGCGAGGACTTTTACAAGGTGCTGCTCGGCATACTCGGCGAAAACGAGACGGTGCTGCTGTCCACGCACCTCATCGAGGAGGTCAGCGGCTTTATTGGCCGCGCCGTGCTCATACATCAGGGCAGGATAACCGGCGACGTCTCCATGTCAGACCTCGACGAGCGCGGCGAGAGCCTCATCGACTACGTAAAGAGCGCATGGAACTACCGCGCCGACCGCATCAAAAAGGCCATCGACGAGCTCGACGAGGGCGCGGAATAAAAGCAAGGGAGGTGCGCGGCATGAAGCGCTGCGCCTGGACACTGGTTATAGCCTTCGCACTCGCCGCGTGCTTCCTCGCGGGAACGGCGGTATATGTGCGCGCCGCCCGGGACGGCCTGCGCGTGGAGAGCGTGGAGACCTTCGGCGAGCTGCCCTCAGGCTCCGGTTGGGAGCTGCGGCAGCGGGCGGAGCTCGCTCAGCACCTGGTCTGGGAGACGGGTTACGATCCCGCGTCCGGCGGGCAGGAAACGGCTTCGCGCTGGCTGTTCGAGGCCGAGGGGCCGCGTTACCCGCTCGAGGCGGAAATATATGTGAGCAGCTATGACTCCTGGAGCTGGTACGCTGACTCGGAGCCGGCTGAAATGCCGGACTGGGCGCGCGGTATCTATGATTCCATGGCGGAGCGGCATCTAAGCGACGGCGAAACCGAGCAGGAAACGGTACCCGCCGGCGTGATGAGCGACAGGCTCGAAATAAACATAGACGTTGGCCTGGCGGCGCGCACCGTTGGCAGCTTCTGCATACCCATGCCGGAGGACGCGACGCTGTCCGCGGATCGGACAATGGACATCGAGGAGAGGTTCACGGTGTCCCTCGACGACAACGGGCTCGACAACGTCAGCGGCTGCTGCGTCTATGCGCCCGACGGCTGCATCTACCTGGCGCTCAACGTCATCGGCAGCGGCGGGGAGCGCCCGAGCGCGGAGCTGCTGCCCGGAGGCGACTGGGGCGTGTGGCGTGTGCCCGTTAACGAGGCCGACTGGTCGGGCGGGAGGCTCACCGGCGCTCTGCGGCTCGACCTCGCCGAGCTTGTGTACTCGCTGGGCGGCAGCGGCTGGGAGGACGCCGCGCTCGGCCTGAGCGAGGACAGCGGGGAGCTCCTGCTCTATACAAAGGAGGCCGGCGCGCTCTGGCTCACGGCCATCGAGCGCGAAAGCGGCCGCGTAAAGCAGCGCTTGCTGCTGCTGGACTCCGGAGCCATGGCGGAAAAGTTCACTTATGTGAGCGACCTGTCCTCGCCGATGATGAAGGTCCTGAGCCGCGGTGACCTCGCCGTGCTCGTGAACAGCTACGGAGAGTTTTGCGCCGCCGTAATGAGCGGCGGGGTCTGGCATCCGCTGCTCGCGGACGGCGTGGACGATTTGCCCGTTCCCGATTTCGCCAGCCGCGGCGAGGACGGGGCGCTGCTGCGCGAATACACCTACTATACGTACTATTTCAATTGCATGCAGGACTTCAAATGGGACGGCGAGTATTTGGCCGTGCTGACGCGGCTGCGGCTCGACGTCAGGGGCGGGCTCGAATGCGACTGGGAGCCCTACGTCTGCCTCTCCGTCTATGAGCCGGGCGGCGGCTGCGTCTACGCGGGCTGGATTAAAGAGCCCGTGCTGCCGGAGCTGGAAGTGGAATACGGCTTCGCATAATCTGCAAAAAGGAGGTGCGCGGCATGAAGCGCTGCGCCTGGACACTGGTTATAGCCTTCGCACTCGCCGCGTGCTTCCTCGCGGGGACGGCGGTATATATGCGCGGGCAGCGCGACGGGCTCGCGCTCACGACGCGCGTGCTCGCCGGGGACATTTCGGCGGCGGAGGGGATAGAGCTCTCGCTGCGCACGGCCTTTGAAGGCCACCTGGTTTTCGACACCGAGCTCGACGTGTACGGCGGCGGGCAGTCGACGGAAAGCGAGTGGAGCACGGAGACGGTGCCGCTGTATCCGCCGAGGCGGCTGGAGCGGAATTCGGGCCTCATGCTGGGGCGGTGGGGCTTCGGCCTCCTGAACCTGGATTTAAACGTCCTGCGCTACATGCACCCCGCGGAGCGGGCGATATACGACGACTTTGAGCGGCAGGCCAAGGCCGCGCCCGGGCTCTCCGCGGAGGGGCGCGTTCTGCTCAACGACTACACGGACACCCTGCCGCTGGTGCTCTCCGCGGGCGGCGATGTGGATATAAAGGGGGAAGACTCCTTCTATGTTCCCGGCGACGCGTACTTCCCAGTGCCGCTCCCGGGCGAGGTGTGGGCCGATGTGTCCATATGCCTGCGGGAGGAAAACGACTACTTTGAGCTCTCCGCGCCGCAGCTCGATGACATAACCTGCATTTACAGCAGCGCCGCCGGCGAGGACGAGGTATATCTGGCCGCGCAGATGAGCCTGGACGGCGAGCTGCTCGACGGCTCTCTCCTGCCGGGCGGGAGATGGGGCGTCTGGCGCATACCCTGTACGGAGGGCGATGACGGCGGGCTTGCCGCCGACCCTGGCGCGGCGGAGAGCGTCTTCACTCTGGCCGAGCCCGTGCAGGATATGGCGCTGTACCTGAGCCGCGGCGGGGAGGAGCTGATGCTCTTCACGCTCGAAGACGGCGAGCTCATCCTCACCGCCATCGACACCGCCACGGGCGCGAGCCGCAGAAACACCATAATGGAGACGGCGCGGCTGAGCTTCAGCGACGCCTTTCAGGGCGACGGCTGGGGCGTGTACGTGTCGGGAGATAACAGGGCCGCCCTGCTCACCGGCGCGGACGGCGCCTACGAGCTGGCCGCGGAGTATGACCTGTCCGGCTTGCCGCTGCTCAACCCCTGGGAGGGCACGGGCGTGGATGTCAACGTAAGTGATTACCACAGCAAGTATTACGCCTTCGACGGCGAACGGCTGGCGGTGCTTGAGGGGGTATCCTATGTTCCCGACACGCTCGAGGACCGGGAGCGGATGGGCATTCGCTACAGCATGGGCGCGCTGCGCCTTTCGGTCTACGGCCCCGACGGCGCGCTGCTGTGCTGCCTGTGGATAGAGAGCCCGCTCTACAATGGGCCTGAATACTGGAACAGCGTTGCGGACGTGCAGTTCAGGGAGGTGGGCGCGCAGTGAAACGCACGGCTATAGCTTTCATGACGGTGTTCGCCCTCGCCGTGTGCTTTTTGGCGGGAACGGCGGCGTATATCGCGGCTCACAGGGCGGACCTCGTGATAAGCGGCGAAATAACCGCCGGCGAGCGCGGCGACGTCGATAGCGTCGCGGTTGAACAGCAGCTCACGCTCAGGCAGATCCTCGTCTGGGACAGCGTGTATGACCCGTCGGCCGGCGCGACCGTGACCGAGTCGCGCCGCTGGCAGACGCCGGTGGTTTCACTCTCCCAGGACGGCTTCGAGTTCTCCATAAGCAGCGGGCTCACTAGCTGCGACAGCAGCGATAAGGGCGGCGGGCTCAGCTTTTCCACCGAGGCCGCGCGGCGCATCTATGAGCGCATCGCGGGCAGCAGCCAGTTTGAAAAGGGAGCAGAGACGTATTTCAACCTTGACGAGATAGTCGACTGCGTTCCGCTCATTATGGCAAGCGGCTGGGACGGCGTTTCGAGCGAGGACATCTCCGGCGTTTTTCGCGTCCCCGTGCCCGAGTGGCTGAGAGTCGAGGCGGACTACGACGTCGCCGGAGACAAGGAGCGGCTTCAGATAAGCCCCGTCCCGGGCTCTGCCGGCATGCTTCTCTACAGCAGCCATACCGTCGCCGGCGACTGGCTCTACTTCACCTTTGAGCTGCGCCGGGAGTCGAGCGGCGAGCTGCTCGACGGCTCCCTCCTGCCCGGCGGCGACTGGGGCGTCTGGCGTGTGCGCCTGCCCGAGGGGCGCGGCCTGAGCGCGGAGGACATGGCCTCAGCCGAGTGCGTATACACCCTTGGCCGCGGCTGGGAGTGGGCGCGGCTGGATCCGGACGCCGCCGGAGGGCAGGTGCTGCTGCTCGCGCAGGAGGGCGGCACATTCTATCTCACTGCCTTCGACGCTGCCGGCGGCG